>JAQVON010000010.1 GCA_028702595.1 Mariniphaga sp.
CGGTCGGCTGCCCAGCGGAAGTTGATGGTGAATTTTCACGGATGCTCCAAGCCAACAGGGTTGGAAAGGGCTTATCCGAATATCATGAACTATGAAGCCGTAAAGGGGGCTGAGGGCAACAAGTGGAGTGAGGAGATCACTCCCGACCACGATTTGGACATTGTTTTCATTCGTCAGATTTGTGGACCTATGGATTATACCCCCGGTGCCATGCGCAATTTTACAAAAGGACGCTATCAGGTTCCTTATCCTCCGGGAAGTCAGGGTACCCGTTGCCACCAGCTGGCCATGTATGTGGTATTCCCTCAGCCACTGGTCATGCTGAACGATATGCCCACAGCCTATGCCCGCGAACCTGAGTATTTTAATATCCTGAAATCAATTCCTGTCAATTGGGACGAAACACGTGTAATCGCTGCCGAAGCAGGTGAATATGTTGTGGTGGCCAAACGAAAGGATAACATCTGGTACCTGGGAGCCATGACAAACTGGAACCAGAGGGAGGTGGACGTGGATCTCTCTTTCCTCGGCACCGGAACATACCATGTTACCCGCGTGATTGACGGGGTAAATGCCAATAAAATTGCTACAGATTACCGTATTCTTCAGGATAAGACAGATAGATGCAAAACCATCACAATGAACCTTAAACAAGGGGGCGGCGCTTTCTACCGGTTTACTCCTGAAAATTGAATCCTGTTTAAAACTGTAATCGAATTCTTTATATATTTGAACCCGTTGTTACCGTTATGTTTTCATACCACCTGATTCAATGTGAAATATAGTATCACCGTGTTCCCTGGTAGAAACGACTAAATTAGAAAGAATGAATAAACGAAACCTGATCATCTTCATACTTATATTGTGTGGTACTGGAGTTTTATCTGCACAGGATATCGATTACAAGGCTTTCCCCGAATGGTCATGGGGAAAGGAAGATTCCACTGAATATATGCTGTATACTCCGAAAAACATGAAGCCCGGAGAGGTATATCCTATTGCATTGTTTATGCATGGTTGTTGCGGCAAAGATTATACTGCATCTCCGCGTAATGCAGTTGATCCTCCGGCACGCATGTGGCACAACTTTGGAGCAAACACACAAAAAATTCCCACCTATATTATTTCGGCGGCTACATCACGGGGATGGTCCCAGCATTTTAAAAACCTGAAAAAGGTAATTGACAACCTGGTTGAAAAGGGTCAGGGTGATCCGGCACGAATATATGTGACCGGTTTCTCTATGGGAGGAAGGGGAACCTGGCAGTTTATTCAGGAATACCCGGGGTATTTTGCAGCTGCCCTGCCTATGGGGATGGATTTTCAGGGCGATCCTGAGTTGGTGAAAAATATTCCGGTTTGGACAAACCAGGGTGAAACCGACTGGTATTGCCGGGGACTGAGTGAAAATGTAGCAATAATAAGAAAGGTGAATGGTTACCCGTTCGATGGTACTGTCACCTGGGAAACTGGCGTAAATCCCAGGTATTCAAATTTTAAAGGCATAGGCCATGGCGTCCAGTGGATGGCTGCAAGCACGCAAGATTTGACCGGATGGGCTTACTCAAAAATAAATGACGGGAATACCCATCCTATCGTGTTCTTTGAATCACCCCGGTTCAAAGAGAAATATGTGACCGGAGAAAAAGTTCAGGTGAGGATTAATGCGAAAGACCCGGACGGGAATATTGAAAAAGTTGAGTTTTTTGTCGCCGGGAAGCTTTTCAAAACGTTTACGAAAGAACCTTTTGAAACGGAATTTGTGATTCAAAATGGGGATACTCAATTGAGCACAATCGTTTATGACAATGGGGGAAAAACAGAATATGCCCGGACGGTTGTGCAGGTCGATATAAACCCATCATTAGATATGGGAGAACTTCCTTATGCCCGGGTGGGGGCACTCTATGAAAAACAATTGCAGGCAAACGGAAATGGCACGATCAAATACGAGGTTAACTATGGGGAGAATTTGCTTCCGGCAGGATTTTCCCTTACCGAAAACGGGTTGCTGAAAGGGATCCCGATCAAGGAAGGCAGGTTCCCGGTTTCACTGATCATTTCCGATGAGGACAATGACAGGGTTGAAGTGGAACTGGAACTGGAAGTCAGGAGAAAAAGAACAGGAGAAGTGGTCATTTATCAAACCATGAATACGTTCAACTGCCCTTCTGTAATAACTAAAGCCCGATTATGGGAAATCCCTCATTTTAACGCAGACAATGAAATTAATTTCAGTAACCTCAACGGATTTGATGAGTTGACTCTCATACAGACTGATAGCCGGGATGCGGAAGTGGCTGGCGAGGAATACCTCTCATTTGTGGTGAATGATGAGGTCCAGGTTTATGTCGCTTATGAGAAATTTGATAACCTTTTTACTTCTACCATACCGGAGTGGTTAAAAAGCTGGGAAAAAGAGGACAAAGAAATCGTAGCCCAGTATCGTTACTTCGATGTTTATAAAAAGTCTTTCCCCCGGGGAAAAATTATCCTGCCGGGAGGAGACGTGATCAAAAATAAAGTGAAAGCAAACTATTTTGTTATGGTTCAGGGATCAGGGGAAATGGATTATGCTCCTGAAATTTCAACTACCAGTTTGCCTTCCGCTGCCCTAAACCAGCCTTACCAGCAACAGCTTGATCGATTGTATGGAATAGGTGAGGTGAAATGGAAGCTGATCTCTGGCAAACTGCCGGAAGGATTGGAGCTTTGTGAGTGTGGAGTGCTGTCAGGCACTCCCGGAAAGAAAGGCAAATTTAAATTTACCATGGAAGTCACCGACCTTAATGGAAACTCATCAAGAGCAAACCTTTCCTTTAAAGTCAGGTAATTGCTTAACTTCTCTGTGTTCATCTGTGTAGTCTGTGGTAAAATATTCTTTTGTGTTCTCTGTGGTGAACTTTTTTTTATTGGTTTTTACTCCTATAGTTTAAGATAATTTTAATAATGAATAGATTGATTGTTCTCTTTTTTCTGTTTTTCCATTTATCTTCTTTTGCCCAGGATGAAAGAAAGGTACTAGTGGAATCCCTTTTGGAGGGAATCAGGACAGAAAAGGATATCCGCTACAACACGGGGGATCGCCCCTTGCTGTTGGATGTCTATTATCCTGAGTCGTATAAGGAGGGGGAGATTCTTCCCTGCGTGGTTTGGATACACGGAGGAGCGCTTGTGGATGCTTCCCTGGATAAAAATTATGATCTGATCCGCTGGGGAGTAGCCAGAACAGTGCATAGCGGTTACATCAGTGTGTCAATCGACTACCGGTTGATAACTGAAAGTCCATTGCCTACTGCCATACAGGATTGCGCTACCGCTATCCGTTTTTTGAAGAGTCATGCCGGGCAGTATGGTATAGACACCATGCGTATTGCTGTAGTCGGAGAATCTGCCGGCGGTTATCTTGCCGGAATGTTTTCCTATACCTGTAATACAAATATCTTCACGACAAATGAGTGGAAGGGGGTATCCAACCAGGTTGCCTGTGGCGTATTGTGGTACCCTGCTTTAAACTACGAGCCTTATAACATGATCGATTATATCTCACCCGACGATATCCCGGTGATCTCCGTTCATGGCGATAAGGATTCAACGGTGCCTATCAACCGTTCCTTCCAGTTGCAAAGAAAATCTGCCGAAAAGGGATTGAGTTTTCAGCTGCATATTATTGAAGGGGCACAACACGGCTTTTTTGATGATACCTGGAAATTTAATGAGGCCAACCGGAAGTACATGGAACAAGCCATTCAGGTGACTGTTGATTACATAAACAGACAACTGTATAAGTAGTCGGATAAAGAAAATTGATTTTTTCTGTTATTCTTTTACCTCTCCTGTGTACAGCATGATGTTATCAATGCTGCCGGCTTCGTCGAAAGATCCAAAACCGATTCTGCCGGAGGTGAACGTATTGTCACGCGCTTCAAGAACAGGGGTTTGCATGTCTTCGAAAAAGACCTGCAGGAGGGTGTCTTTAACCGAACGGACCACCTTAACATGTTTCCAGACATTCACTCCCCAGTCCACTCCTTCATTGCGTCTGACAGTGACCGGAGTTCTCGGTGCATCGTTCACAATGTGTACCTGATGAGCCACATCATCTCCCCGACGGGCAATATGGGCATAGTAATAATGCGATGAATCCCGGAAAGCCCAGAAAACACACATGTCACGGTGCATGCAAAAAATGCAGTTTTCTCCCTGACAGTCGTGTGCCACCTGTTTTTGCATCAAGTCTGCTTCCAGTACAAAGTCAGATACAATTACCGAATCAATGAGGGCGATTAAAAATGGAGAACGGAAGGGTGGTTGATAACTCCCCCGGTCTTTCGCATCCAAATAGCTGTTTCCACTGCTGTCGGTGACGATTTGCCACAGATCCGGTTCGACAAATGAGAAGTCCCCAATGGCGTTTGCTGATTCAAAATCCTGAGAGTAACCCAGTTCTTTACTTTTGTTGCCAGGTTGTCCGCAAGATAAAGCCAGGAAAACAAAAAGGCCGTAAACATTTATTTTATTCCAGTTTTTCAAAGCTATCTATTTTTATTGTCTTAATCCACTCCATTCACACGAATCAGTTGCACGTTGTCTTTCATTTCTCTGGCCTCATACAATTTCCCCTCTACAGTGCAGTTTTGAAGAGTCACATGGCTGCCCTCTTTCAGAAATATGGCAGGAAATTCTTCTTCTGACTTCAATGAGGCCCCTTCAAAAGATTTTATAGCGATGTTTTCGAAATTTTCTGCATAGATGGCATGAGTGTGAAAATCTTCCAGTTTTCCCTGCCGCTCAACAGAAAGGCCGTCGATTTTTACATTATTTACATGTTTCATAAACAAGGCGGGGATGTCCGATTTAAAAAGAGCCAGCCGGTCATCGAAAACAGGCCGCAGTTCCAGATTACCGCCGTATGATTTGTTTAATTGACTCTCTTTAAATCGAAAAGCAATGTTGTTTAACTGAATGTGCTGAATGGAACTCGGTGAATGCCCGTAAAAGACCATGCCGGCTTCCGCTGTGATCAGCATATTGTTAAAACGGATATTTCTGATGATGCCATTTGTTTTTCCTTCCGATGAAATTCCGTGTAATTCACCAAGAGGAATCTCCGATATATGAATGGGCTCGGCACTGCCCCACCAGCCCGAATGCAGCCGGGTCTCAATGATAATATCCGAAAAGAGGATATTCTCGATCACTTCATTGTGCCGGGTATTGATGCATATCCCCCGGTTGGAATGAATGGTTAAGTTGGTGAATGTACAATTACGGATGTGGTTCTCGCTCCACCCCAGCCTTATGCCTGCTGAACGCGAGGTGATGTGGCAATTGGAGACGTGGATATTTTCTGCTGGTGAGGCTGAAAAACCATCTCCGCAGGGAGATATGGCGATGCCGTCGTCCCCGGCCGAAATGTTGCAGTCAGAAATCAGTACATTCCTGGAAACACTCACATCAAAACCGTCGGCATTGGGCACCAGTAAGCTGTTATCGACAGTCACGCCCGAGATGGTCGCTTTGTTGCATCCGGCGAGGTGAACACTCCAATTAGGAGCATTTTTAATCACGATGTTTTTTATCAGCACCTGCTCACATTTGATCAAGGCAACCAGGATGCCGGGTCTGTCTCCCTTAATGGCAGCCGGTCCGTCAGGGAATCTGTTGGTGTAATCATGCCCCTGCCGGATGTATGCAGGATCGGCACAGCATCCGGGGTGAACAGAGTTCCAGTCGATAAAGGCACTGTCATTTCCGTTGATCGCCCCTCTGCCGGTGATCGAAATGTTTTTGGCTCCATGTGCATAAAGTAAAAACCTGTTCCGTTTCTCCGACATGTAATCTGTAGCAGGATAATCATCCATGTCGGGACTCCCTTTGATCTCCGAACCTGCTTCCAGATACAGATTAACATGGTCGCGCAGCTGCAGAGTACCGGTCAGGAACACCCCGACAGGCACATAAACGGTTCCTCCTCCATATTTGGCACAATCATCGATTGCCTGCTGTATAGGTTGGGTATTCATCTCTGTTCCGTTGCCGACAGCTCCGTAATCTGATATGTTGAAAACGGGAAGTTCGCTGCCCCAGGAGAGTTTAGTCATAAAAAGAAACAGCAGAAAAAAGGTTTGTTTTATCATGTCTGTTATTTTTGATTCGTTATTCTGTTTTACCTTCCTGTGTAGGACAATTTTCGGTAAGAGGTATCAAATATAAAAGGAATTCCCGTTTATTAACAGGGCTGTGCCGGATTAACTGATTTTTTTTATATTTTTATCCTTCTCTCTCTTACTGGACATGAAAACTGATGATCTGTAATACATTTTTATTGCGATGAAGCGTTTATTGATTCTCCTTGTTTTTTCGGGTATTTTGATCCACGCCATGGGATCTGATTTAGTATCTGTTGCACCGGTAACAGATCAGATTGTGATGTTGTATTTTGACGACGGACACATCGATTACGGATCTGCCAGTCAGGGTATCAGTGCCAATAAAGTTTATAATCACCCACTGAATACCGGCGTGGCTGGTCAGCTCTCTTCCTACTCTTTTATCAGTGAAGATGACCCGGATTTTCAGCCCGCAGTTTCTCCTGTGGCCATTGGCCGCAAAACGAAGGGAACTGATTACAATGCCCCCTGGATAAAAAATAATCCATGGATTTTGGGGCACCGGATCTATATTGAACTTCCCAAACGACTGAAGCGGGGAAAAACATATACCATTCGATTGGGAATAAATTTGCAGTCAAGTGTCGACAACCGGGATTCTGTTACTTTCATGTATGACGAGTTCTCCTCCTGGTCGCCCACGATTCATGTGAATCAAATTGGTTATAAAACCTCAGCCCCTGCAAAATACGCCTATCTTTCGCAATGGATGGGAGACTTCAATCACGAGGATCATCTGTCGGGAGGATTGAATATGGATCACCTGGAGAGGACTCCGTTTCATGTTGTAAACCAGGAATCCGGGAAAGCGGTCTATTCCGGGACCATTGAACTGCGCCGGGATAAATCTAATCAGGATTCTGATCCGCTGGGGAATGCTAATCTGGATGAATTTGCCCCGGAACGGAATTTTACCCATGCTGATGTCTGGCAGTGTGACTTTTCTGATGTCGGCACACCGGGAACTTACCGGATTGTAGTTGAACGGATGGGTTGTTCTTATCCTTTTAGAATAAGCGAAGATCCTTATTTTGAGCCTTTTCATGCATGTATGAAAGGGCTTTTTATCCAGCGGCAGGGGATCCACAAATACATTGAGCCCGGACTGGAGCTTCCGCGGGATCATCATCCCGATGATGTGGATGTTCGTTATAATCCGGATTTTAAGTTCTGGGTTGAACCGAATCATGGACCTGAAAACTGGGTTGACGGGATAGGAACAGAGGTATACCTTTGGGGAGGTTACCACGATGCGGGGGATTGGGATACTTATCCACATCATGTGAAAGTTCCGTTGGCCTTGATGATGTTATATGATCTGACACCGGAAAAATTTGCTGACGGTGACATTGGAAACCGGTATAAGCTGGATGAGTCGGATAAGCAATGGATCGATGAAGGCACCAACGGAGTTCCTGACATCCTGGATGAAGCACGCTGGCTGATGGATTTTTACCGGAGGGGCAGGGATGAACTGATGCATAAAAATCTTGGTTCAGGCGGTGTGCCCGGTGAATATTTTGGGCGGGATGCCGGTGCTGATTTCGGACCGTGGCAGGACACCCGTGAATGGGCCGTTACAGCCGAATCTCCTGCGGCAACTTACTATCTGGCTGCAATGACGGCGTGGTATGCTGTCTGCCTGGAAAAAGCAAATGCGGGAGCAACGGATGAAAGTATTGCCTTGCTGCAGGAAGCGAAAGATGCTTACCTGTGGGCGACAAAATATGGCACCGATCATCCGTCGGAGGTGAATGATGCCGTGAAAGAGGCTCGATACCTGGCTGCCGCCTGTTTGTACAGAACAACCGGAGAGACCGGGTATCAGAATGACTTAGTCACTTATATTGACTCCGACAACAGCTTTCGTTATGCCAACAGCGACTGGAGCAATCCAAATACCTGGTTTTTTGCAGCTTCTAATTATGTTTTTTTACCGTCATCTTTTCCGGGACTGAATCACCTGTTCAAGCAGACCGTGGTCAGTAAGGTGATACAAATGGCAGAAGAAAACAAGGTGAAGCCTGCCCAAACAAGGGGGTTCAGGCTGGGCTTTTCGATGCACCGGAACTTTTCCCTGGGGACTTTCAGTACTCCCCGAATGCTGGGAACGGCCATGGCTTATGAGCTGACAGAAGATGAAAAATTTCTGGAAACAATCTATTTTGCTAATGATTACTTTCTGGGTGGCAACGAGCTGAACACGGTGCAGGTTACCGGAATCGGAGAACATCCAAACTGGCATGTCTTTCACCCTGCCTCGTGGGAAATCAACCACTATAACAGCAAGGTCTATTCCGATGAGTCGTTGCCGGGTTTGGTCACCTATTTTGGTGACGATGACACCTGGGTGGGCGGACCTGGTGATGAAACCTGGGCGCGTTCGAGTGCCTGGCCATCCGTTGAGCACTGGCCCGAGTCGGAAAGCCGGTTCGACAGCCGGCAAAGCATCAACGGAAGCGAATTCACCATTCATCAGTCCATCCTGCAGGCTGCCGTTTCCTACGGTTATCTGGTTGAAGGAAACAACGAACGGTTCACAGCCAATCAGAGGCCAACTGTCCAAATGGTTTGTCCTGAAGAAAATCAGCAATTTGCCCCCGGAAGTGACATCCTCATGCAGGTCAATGTCTCCCCGGATGTAGCCCGGGTGCAATATTACCGGGATGAACATTTTATCGATGAATCCTCCACACCTCCTTTTTCTATGGTCTGGAAAGATGCTCCGGAGGGCTCGTATACCATTACAGCAAAGGTCTATGATGAAGAAGGATTAATTGCTCGGCCCATCAATGAAGAGAATGATGTGGATGTCCAAATTGTTGTCGGTCCCGGTCGGGAGATAAACACCACAGGGGTTCAAATGGAAAATTGCCCGGATGATGAATTGCTGGTTGGATATTCCTGTCAGATGGTTGCTACTGTCTTGCCGAAAGAAGCTTCGGATCATGATCTGCAGTGGGTGAGCGACAACGAAGAGGTGCTGACCGTGAACAGTCTGGGCCAGGTGTATACCACGGGAATGGGAACCGCTAAAATTTCAGCCATAACCAAAGAAGGAAAACATGAAGCATCGTGTTATATCACCGTGGGAGAAAAATCACCCCTGGGAATATCCGGTGTGAATGAGGCGATTCCCTGCAGAATTTATCCCAATCCGGCCGGCCAGAAAGTACATATTGAAGGCATCAATGAGCCGTTTTGTGTGATTGCACGGGATGCTGCCGGAAGAATGCTTTTCCGGGATGATGAGATAAACCATCCTGTCTATAAACTGGATGTCTCCACTATTCCATCCGGATTGTACCTTTTGCAGATTATTACAAAATCCAATAAGTATTTGATAAGAAAGATGATAAGATATTGACAGAGCAGGTGAGGGCCTTTTTAAACCTTCTTCCCCTTCTTCCAGAGGGGCTAAAAGCCTGGTAATTGCCTGTATTAATTGTTTAGCTCACCATTTTATTTTATCTTTCCTCCAAAATTTAACCTGTTCGATAGGCGTTAGGCATGAGTAGCGAATACCTGTAAAGTGGAGTTATTTTGATTTTTGTGGAATGGTTAACATTTTGAGCTATTTTATTTTCAGCGGTGGTTTTTTTGCAAACGAAAAAAAGCAGTTGGGGTTTAAGGGGAACATCCCTTTTTGTAAATTATTTTAATAAAGACATTTAACTAAGTTATATTCACATGAAAGATTCACGAAGGGGATTCATAAAAAAAGCTACAGCAGCAGCTGCAGGCATTTCCGTTGTTCCGAGCTTTGCAGTGAGTGGACTGGGACACCGGGCGCCGAGTGATAAACTGAACATTGCCGGGATAGGAGTAGGCGGCAAAGGCCACCCCAACCTGGTGGGTATGAACACAGAAAATATTGTGGCATTGTGCGATGTCGACTGGAAATATGCCGACAAAACTTTCAAAGAGTTTCCGAAGGCAAAGCGTTACCGCGACTGGCGTAAGATGTACGATGAGGTTGGCAAATCTTTTGATGCCGTGATGGTTGCCACTTCCGACCATACCCACGCTCCCATTGCAGCTCACGCCCTGGCCATGGGAAAACATGTATATTGCCAGAAGCCATTGACTCACTCGGTGTATGAGTCGAGGCTGCTGACCAAACTGGCTGCAAAATACAGGGTGGCCACCCAAATGGGGAACCAGGGAAACTCAGGTGATGGTGTCCGTCAGGTTTGTGAGTGGATATGGAATGGCGAAATCGGGGAGGTGCAAGAAGTGCATGCCTGGACCGACCGCCCGATCTGGCCACAGGGACTGGAAAGACCAAAAGAGATCATGACGCCTCCCGGTACATTGAACTGGGATCTTTTTATCGGTCCAGCTCCGGAACGCCCCTTCCACGAGATTTATACCCCCTGGAACTGGCGGGGTTGGTGGGATTTTGGCACGGGAGCTTTTGGCGATATGGCCTGTCATGTGCTCGACCCGGTATACCAGGCATTGAAACTGGGATATCCCGATAAAGTTAAGGGTAGCTCCACACAGATGAATACCGAATCAGCCCCGCAGGCCGAAACTGTGGAATTTATCTTTCCGGCCAGAGAAAAGATGCCCAAAGTGAATATGCCCCAGGTCAAAGTTTATTGGTATGATGGCGGACTCTTGCCTAACAAATCGAATCTGCTGCCGGAAGAGATCAACCTGATGGCCGATGGTTTGGGAGGTTGTGTCTTTGTGGGATCAAAGGACACGCTGATTACAGGCTGTGGAGGATTCAACCCGTTTTTGCTGTCAGGAAGAACACCCCAGGTGACGCCCTACCTGCGCAGGGTGCCCGGAGCTATAGGTTATGTCGATGGCCCCCACGAACAGGACTGGATCCGTGCCTGTAAGGAATCTCCGGAGAACCGGGTGGAAGGAACATCACATTTCGGGTATTCAGGCCCGTTTAATGAAATGGTGCTGATGGGAGTGCTGGCGATCCGCCTGCAGAGTCTGAATAAAACCCTGATGTGGGATGCTGAAAATATGCAGTTTACCAATATCAGTTCTTCGGAGGAACTCCGGATTGTTACTTCTGATGATTTCCAGGTGATTGACGGACATCCCCACTTCAATACCAAATATGCAAAATTTAATGCATTGGAAACAGCAGGAGAATATATTAAACATACTTACAGGAGAGGCTGGGATTTGCCGAAAATGCCTTCTTGAAAACCGATTGTTATATGGATGTAATGTCTTCAAAAACGCGATTTGACAGGACAGTCAGCCACCGGCAACCCGACCGGGTAGTGATCGATTTTGGCTCCACTTCCGTAACCGGCATACATGTACTCGCGGTGGAAAACCTGAGGAGGTACTACGGATTGGAAAAGAGACCGGTAAAGGTCACCGAGCCCTACCAGATGCTGGGTGAGGTGGATCAGGAACTGGTTGATATCATCGGAATTGATACAATAGGAGCAAAGGGCAAAAAGAACTCATTTGGATTCTTTAACCATGAACCATTAAAAGAGTTTGTTACCCCATGGGGACAAAAGGTACTGGTGCCTGAAGCCTTCAGAACGATCAGCAACAGTAAAGGTGATTTGCTGATCTACCCGCAGGGCGACACCTCGGCCCGGCCTTCGGCACGCATGCCCCAAAGCGGCTATTTTTTTGATGCCATCATTCGGCAACAACCTTTCCAGGAAGAGGAGCTGAACCCCCAGGATAACCTCGAGGAATATGGTCTTGTGTCGGACGATGATCTGGAATACTGGAAAGAGACTACCCAAAAAGCCCGTGCAACAGGAAAGGCCGTGGTGGCAAGCCTGGGAGGAACATCACTGGGAGATATCGCCCACATCCCGGGGATCAAACTTATCCACCCCAAAGGTATCCGGGATATCACAGAATGGTACATGAGCCTGGTTATGCGGCCGGATTATGTCCGTGCCATCTTTGAACAACAGACCGAAAGAGCACTGGAGAATTATAAACGCCTTTATCAGGTTATCGGTGATAACCTGGATGCCATTTATATCTGTGGCACCGACTTTGGAACACAGGAATCTGTTTTTTGTGCCCCGGAACAATTTGATGAGTTGTGGTTGCCTTTTTATAAGAGGATAAACGACTGGATCCATTTGCATACGCCATGGAAAACATTCAAACACTCATGTGGAGCAGTTGAGCCGTTTATGTCGCGATTTATCGATGCCGGTTTCGATATTATCAATCCTGTGCAGATCAATGCTAAAGGAATGGATCCGGTGCACCTGAAGAAAACCTACGGAAGAGATCTGGTATTTTGGGGTGGCGGTGTGGATACTCAAAAAACTTTGCCCTATGCTGCTCCCGCACAGGTGAGGGAGGAGGTGCTCCGGCTTTGCGATATTTTTGCTAAAGATGGGGGGTTTGTGTTTAGCTCGGTTCATAATATCCAGGCTAATGTGCCGGTGGAAAATATTGTGGCCATGATCGATGCTGTCCATGAGTTTAATGGTGAAACAAGCAGAGGAAAATTCAGCTCAAATGAACAGGACTGAACGATGGGAATTTTATCTTATATCCACAGCTAATTAGTGAACATAATCAAATAAATAATAAGATTTTCAGAAAATTACAGGTATGTCAGGAAATTGTATTGGAATTGATTTGGGTGGCTCAAGAATTAAGGGGGTTGTAATAGATACTACGGGAAATATTTTACATCAATGTTACCGTTCAACATGTGATGGTACAGATGGAGCATGGAAAGATGCTGTTGCTGAAGTAGTTCAGGAGTTAGGTGTGTCTGCGGGCGCCACCATTGGAATATCTGCTCCCGGTTTGCCCAACGAGAGTAATTCGGCTATTGCCTACATGCCTGGCAGGTTACAGGGACTGGAGAATTTTCTCTGGAGCGGTTTTTTAGGTATAGGAACGTTCGTGTTGAATGATGCCATTGCTGCCCTGATGGCTGAGGCACGTTACGGTGCTGCTAAAAACCGGAAAAATGCCATCATGCTGACCCTGGGTACCGGCGTTGGCGGAGCGATCCTGATCGATGGGAAACCATACCAGGGAGCATTTTGTAAAGCAGGTCATCTTGGGCATATGGTCATTGACAGCAACGGGGAGCAGGATATCACAGGCATCCCCGGGAGCCTGGAGGATGCCATAGGCAATTGTTCCCTG
Source organism: Mariniphaga sp. (assembly GCA_028702595.1). Taxonomy (GTDB): domain Bacteria; phylum Bacteroidota; class Bacteroidia; order Bacteroidales; family Prolixibacteraceae; genus Mariniphaga. The sequence goes on from JAQVON010000010.1 coordinate 13,299, forward strand.
GCAAAAAGAAGTTTCGGGAAATACAATACCACCCAACAGCTGCTGGAAGCTTTCCGTAATGGTGACCTGTTGGCAACTGAAGTGTGGCTCACCTCCGTGAGAAAGCTAGCTGTCGCTTTGGCATCTCTGACCAATATCCTTTCCCCTGAAATCATAGTCCTTGGGGGCGGGATAACAGAAGCCGGAGCAGATTTATTCAATCCACTGGAGGAATATATGAATATCTTTGAATGGAGGGCAGGAGGTTATCGCGCAGAAATTGTCAAAGCTTCTTTGGGAGACCTGTCCGGAGCAGTGGGAGCAGCATGTTTTGCCAGGGAAAAAGGATAACAGCTGAAAACAAGTTCCTGTTATTCGCTGAAATCCTTTAAAACAGTTGTATGAAACGAACAAGACGTATTTTTACTCAAACGATTATTATAAAATGATACGGGTTTCATCCTGTATCTCTACTAACAAGCATTATCATTGAGATGAAAACTACACAAAACGAATTTTATTCATCCATCTCCCGATATTACCCGGAAATATTCCCTTACAGTCCTGCTCAACTTCAATTTGTTGTCCGGAATTGCGGAGGATTGACAGGCAAAAAAGTTTTGGATATAGGATGTGCAACGGGTGAGCTGGCATGCGAAATGGCCGGAGCCGGTGCACAGGTCACGGGAATCGATCTGAATGAGGACCTGATCCGGCAGGCTAAACAGAAAGTCAAGGCTCTGCAGAAGGAAAATGCCAGGTCTCAAATTGATCCGAATCCAACAAACATGCCTCCTCTTTTTAAAAAAGGAGATATGCTGGAATTGAAAAATCTTTTTCCTGAAACCCATTTTAATTGCGTAACCTGTTTTGGAAATACCCTGGTTCACCTGCTCTCTCCCATATCCGTTTTAGAAGTGCTCCAGGGTGTTCATCGGATTTTAAAGCCAGACGGGGTCTTCCTGCTACAGATTCTGAATTATGATTATATTTTGGCAGAACAGGTTTCTGAACTGCCGCCCATCGAGACTGAAAATATAAAATTCGTGCGGCAATACGTTTTTGAAAAAGATAATCCACTGATCCGGTTTCAGACCGACCTGCACATAAAAAAGGAAGGGAGCGTCATTCCCAATGAAACACAGCTTTGGGCACTTCATAGCAGGAAATTGACAGAGCTTTTACATGATACAGGTTTTAAAGATATTTTATTGTTTTCCAATTTCAAAGAAGATTCGTTTGGAGGAAATCATATACCGCTGGTTGTAAAGTGCGGCAAGTAAGTTGTGCTCCGAGAGAAACCAGAAATATCTCTTCAAGTGTTTTTGTTTTTTGTATTTTAGAGTTCAGCGCATAACGATTACCTGAAACCAGAGAATTCCGCACAGTTGTTTGCCTAACTTGATTTTGTTCTATAACGAATGGGACAGAAGATTTGATAATTAACCATGATTTAGAGATGCGATACCTCCCCAATTTTTATCATCGGATAATCATTCGATTGAAGGGATTTGAATATTCAATCCATTGCATTAACACTCCCTTATTCCGGAAGTCTTCTCGTCGATGATTCCCTGATAATAAGCTCGGTAGGCATAACAATTGTCTGATATCGTGAAGGTTTGCCTTTCTGCCTGATCTGCCTGATTAATAGATCAGCTGCTTTCCTGCCCATCTCAAAACCCGGTTGACGGATTGTACTGATAGAGGGAGTGACCACTTCGGAAAAGGGTTCATTACTGAAGCCTACAACCATGATCTCGTCGGGTACTTTTATCCTCATTTCTCTCAGGTGAAGAATTACACTAAGTGCGGTAGTATCATTGGCACAGAATATGGCATGAGGCCTTTGCGGATTTTTTAATAACTTTTTAATGGCCTGGGTTCCATCTGTGCGCGTCAGGCTGTTATGTACGATCAAGGATTCATCAACAGGAAGTCCTGCTATTTGCATGGCATCTTTATAGCCTGCAAGCCTGTCCCTGTAAATTTTCAGATTAAGCGGCCCGCCAATATGGGCAACCCATAACCCTCCCTGTTCAATCAGGTGCTCGGTGGCTTTATAACCGCCCAGGTAATCGTCAGCAACAATTTTATGTGCTTCAATTTCATCCACTACACGATCGAAAAAGACCATGGGTACTTCCCGCTCAGTGAATAGTCTGAAATGATCAAAACGCTTGGTTTGCATTCCAATCGAAACAATTAATCCATCAACCCGGTTAGAAAAAAGTGTCTGTGCAATTTTGGCCTCTTTTTCATATTGGTCATTTGATTGAGATATGGTAACCGCAAAACCGCAGTTGTATGCAACATCTTCAATGCCGCTGATTACTGAAGAGAAAAAATGCCGGTTAATCAGAGGAAGGATGATTCCAATGGTATTGGTTTTTCGTGTCCGTAAATTAGCCGCCATAATATTGGGCCGGTAACCCATTTCCTGAGCCGTAAGCTGAATGAGTAGCCGGGTTGATTTACTGATCAGCGGATTGTCATTTAACCCCCTCGATACCGTAGAGGCTGAAATATTTAACCTTTTGGCAATATCGTGAATGGTCGTTTCTGTCTGCTTTGTCATGCATCATTGTTTTGCCGGTAAAGTTAAATAATTTTTACTTTTTGCAATCGATTGCAATTTTAGTTTTTATCCATTATATTTGTAAAAAAATAAATTGAAATGAAGCAAATTGGATTTGTTATGGCAGTACTTGCAGGAATGATGTTTTCCTGTACAGGAGAAAAAGATCAGGAATTGGTATCAGACCAGTTAAAAACCGAGTTGAGTGACCAATTGAAAACATTGGTACAGGTCATACCTGATGATAAGGTTCCCCATTCATTCCCGGGTCATAATGCTGAATACGGCATGGTGGATTATCATGGTTGGACCAGTGGGTTTCCTGCCGGATCGTTTTGGTATATGTATGAATTGACAGGTGATGAATACTGGAAGGGTGTTGCTATCGAAAATACAGTGAAACTTGAGAAAGCTCAATATCTTACCAATACGCATGATTTGGGTTTTATGATTTATTGCAGTTATGGAAATGGCTTTCGAATAACCGGCAATGAAGACTACAAGCAGGTGATCATTCAGGCCTCTGAGTCGCTGATCTCCCGTTTCAATCCGGTTGTGGGATGTATACGTTCGTGGGATTTTGGTTCCTGGCAGTTCCCGGTAATCATCGATAATATGATGAACCTGGAGATGCTTTTTTGGGCATCCAAGGTTACAGGCGATCCGAAATACCGCGATGTAGCCATTTCGCATGCCGATGTCACACTGGAACATCATTTCCGGGACGATATGAGCTCTTTTCATGTGGTGAGCTACGATACAATTACCGGTAATCCCATTGAGAAACAAACCCATCAGGGTTTGGATGATGAATCGGCATGGGCCAGGGGGCAGGCATGGGGATTTTATGGATATACCGTGTGTTACCGCGAAACAGGCGATGAGAAATACCTGGAAGCAGCAGAAAGAATTGGCGATCTTATTCTGGAAAATTTGCCCGAAGATAAAGTGCTATACTGGGATTTCGATGATCCTGCTATTCCCAATGCCGAGCGCGATGCATCGGCTGCAGCAATTGCAGCTTCAGCTTTTTTTGAGCTGAGTACATACTCGGAGAAAGGTGATATCTATCTGGAAGTGGCCAATAAAATGATAGAAAGTCTGAGCTCTGCTCAATACAGAGCTACCGGAGGTGAAAACGGTGGTTTTCTGCTGAAACACTGTGTGGGCCATAAACCGGCTAACCGTGAAATTGATGTAGCTTTAAATTATGCTGATTACTATTACCTGGAAGCATTGAAAAGACAAAAAGATTTGAAAAAATAACATATTATGGCAACAATTTATGAAGAAAGGTTTGCATACCATCCTGATGATTTCAAAACGTATGACACAGAACGAATAAGAAAAGAGTTTTTAGTTGAGAAAGTAATGGATCCCGGAAATATCCGGCTGGTGTATTCTGCTATTGAACGTTTTATCGTTGGTGGAGCTGTCCCGGTTGACAAACCTTTAAAACTTGAAGCTATTGATCCGCTGAAGGCAGAATATTTCTGCTTTCGCCGTGAAATAGGAGTGATCAATGTTGCAGGAGTTGGTTCCATTGTTGTTGATGGCAAGGAATACAAAATGAATTTTAAAGATGCGCTATACATCGGAAAAGGGAGTAAAGAGGTGATTTTTCATTCTGATGACCCGGCTAACCCTGCACATTATTATATCAATTCAGCACCGGCTCATAAAGAATATCCTGTTAAGCATATCACCATGGGTGATGCCAACGTACTCCATATGGGGTCGCTGGAAACATCCAACGAGCGTAATATCAATCAGCTGCTTATTAACACGGTTGTGGATACCTGCCAGTTACAAATGGGAATGACTGAACTCATGCCCGGTAGTGTCTGGAATACAATGCCACCTCATCAACACAACCGAAGGAATGAAGTATATTTCTATTTTAACGTGCCGGAAGAGCAGGCAATTTGTCACTTTATGGGTCAGCCTGACCAAACCCGGCATATCTGGATGCATAACGAACAGGCTGTAATTTCTCCAAACTGGTCTATTCACTCAGCTGCCGGAACCAGCAATTATATATTTATTTGGGGAATGGCAGGAGAGAATTTGGATTATACCGATATGGATCACATCAAACCAACCGATTTAAGATAAAAAGAAGGATTATGATACAACAATTATTTGATTTAAGCGGGAAGGTTGCCCTGATCACCGGTGGAACGCATGGAATTGGAATGGCTATTGGTAAAACCCTGGGGAAAGCCGGCGCAAAAATCTGTGTGAACGATATCTCTGAAGAAAAGCTGCAAAGCTGCAAAAAGGAATATGCTGCTGATGGTATCGATGTTTATACATTGAAATTCGATGTGACGAATGAAACAGAAGTCGACCGCGGTATCACTCAAATTGAAAAAGAGATCGGAACAATTGATATCCTGGTGAATAATGCCGGGATTATCAAGCGGATTCCAATTCTTGACATGCCTGTTGCTGATTTCAAGCAGGTTATTGATATTGATTTGGTCGCTCCCCTGATCGTTTCCAAGCGGGTGGCACCTAAAATGATAGAAAAACGTTCCGGGAAGATTATCAACATGTGTTCTATGATGAGCGTTTACGGAAGAAATTCGGTATCAGCTTATGCATCAGCCAAGGGAGGATTAAAGCTTTTAACAGCGAACATGACCTGTGAATGGGCTAAGTACAACATCCAAATCAATGGTATTGGCCCCGGTTATATTGCTACTGCACAAACAGCACCCATCCGGGAAGGGAACCATCCATTTAACGACCTGGTCATGACCCGTACCCCGGCCGGAAGATGGGGGGAGCCGGAAGATGTGGGTCATGCTGCGCTCTTTCTGGCTTCAAGAGCCAGCGATTTTGTGAATGGCCATGTCCTTTATGTTGACGGAGGGATCCTGGCTAATTTTGGGTATGTGAAAGGTGAAAATGAAATTTCTGAATAGTATGAAGTTGAATTTTTTTCTCGGTATGATGATCTCAGCATTCCTTTTTTCATGTGGAAAGCAGGATACACTGAGATTTCAAAATCCTCAAAACACGGAACGCCCCGACGAGGTGATCGTGCTTACCAAAGAAGAGTTGCTGTCGAAGTTTGCTGTCCAACAAGATTTGTTTCCCTTGTTCCGGCATGCAGACAACTCCCTTGTTCCTTTCCAGCTGGACGATATGGATGCCGATGGTCAATGGGACGAAGTAGCTCTGTTGCTCCATTTTTCTCCGGAAGAAACCGTCGAAATAACAGTTGAATGGGTGGATGGGAAGAACTATCCACCTGATTTTGAAAAGCGTACAAACCTTCGCCTGGGAATCCGACAGGAAAACGGATCCTATAAGGAGGTGGATTATTATCAGGCATTGCCTTGCACCGAAAGCTTTGAAATTATAGCACAGGGAGAAAGCGTGAACTGGGAAAACGATAAAATCGGCTTCCGTAATTATTTCGATTGCAGAAATGTAAAGGATATTTTTGGAAAACTACAGCCTGTAATGATCGCTGATATTGTTGGAACTCCTGAATTAGGTGATTATCATAAGCTTGCCGATTGGGGGATGGATGTGCTCCACTGTGGAAGTTCCCTTGGGTCAGGAGGAATTGCCCTGATGAAAAATGACTCCCTGTTCCGCCTGGGTTCAACAGAAGTGTATGAGTATCATAAAATAACAGAAGGACCTGTTCGCTCTGTTTTCGATCTGCGCTATGAAGGATGGGAGGTAGACGATAAAATGCTCAAGGCTGTTGAACGGATAACCATATATCCCGGAAAATACTGGTTCGAATCGGATGTGACGGTCGAAGGTTGTCCGGAATCGTCGCAGATTGTTACCGGAATCGTCACTACTTATCTGAAAAGAGACCCCTTTGCATTTGATGCTGGTGATTTCAGGTGTATCGGCACTCATGATGTACAGTCGGAAAATAAAGATGAATTGGGAATGGCCGTGATCGTCCCTAAATCTGAATCGGGAAAAATCGGGAGAACAACTGACATCAACTTTTTTAATTTGGGGTATGAAACAGTGCCCGAAAAAGGATTCAGTCAGATTATTTCAGAAACCTACTATATTGGCCAGAAGTGCACCAGCGGAAAACCAGGAAAACATTATTTCTTTACGGTGTGGGGCCTTGACCAGGAACAGTGGAAAACAGAAGAGGGATTCAAAAAATATATCGCTGCAGAAGCCAACAAGCTTTCTGAAAACATAGTAATCCTTCCCTGAAAAATTCACAGGTCTACTTTTTAACACATGATAGATATATTCCCGGAATTTAGGGAATATGGAACAACCCCAGCTTAGTCTGGGGTTTTACTTTTTCAGGAAGTAGCTCAGCCAGAGCCAGGCACATATTTGCCAGTGGAGTGACCCAGTATTCTGTGGAGTTCCATTGTGCTTTAGCCTGAAGATCAACATGGGGTGTGTCATCAGTATTTCCAATAAATCCGGCCATAAAACCACCTATAGAAGTTCCAAGGAAACGACTGTGGGGCATGGGATTGTTGTAACCTATCCCTGAAATAAAACTTACTCTGTACGGATTAAAGCCAAGAGTCCAGTATATTTGATTCCAGGCCATGTTAGTCATGATTGAATGATTGAAATAGTTTCCCATCAATGCGAGTGCATGTGCCCAGCTGGTATAATGTCCGTTCAACCCATGGTTGATTTTTTGAAGGGAGTGGTTGGGCATGAACCGCCTGACTAGTAATCCGTTTTTCCAGGGGGTATACCTGTCCTTGTCCGTAGCGGGTTGAAAGTAGGTTCCATAAGGCATATAGCCGAATACGGTATATTCACAAAGCGGACGAATGTAATGCTCCCAACTGTCCCATATCGTTTTTTCAATTGTCTGTTTTAAGTCGGGGGGAATATTCATCCGAAGCAGGGTAACCAGGGCAATAACAGGCTGAGCAGAGTGCAAAATACCACGATAAGGATCATTCAACGATTCGTCCTGGCACCAGAATGAAATAGCTGAATGATAATTTTTGAGAAGACCCCCGGCTAACCGGATAACTGCTTCCAAACCGATTAGTCCTGCGTTGAACAGTTCCATACCGGCAAGTAGTTTCCATGATTTACATGCGGTTTTTTTCTCTAACTGATCCTGGCTACTTTCCCGTATCGCATTCTCCCATATTTTTTGCACAGCTTGAAATATTTGCGATGCTTTTGCCGGGAAGCGAGTAGTGTAATGTTTGTGAGCTTTCAGGAGGATGCAGATGGAGATATACTGGATCATCCCGTTGTAGTCGGTGCGGATCGATCGTTCATCACCCGACCCTGGTTTGTTGTCCGTAAACCGGTTATCGCAATTGTCGGCCAGGCATCCGGAATGATTTTCATACCACCACGACATGTTTTCATCGGCGCGACCTAATCCTCCTGCACCAAGGCATTCGAAAATTTTTCCTGTTTCCGGGTCTTGCATCTCGAGGATCAGGTTAACAGCTTCATCGGATACCGTGAGTAAGTCGTTCGAAAAAAGTTTATCTTCATGGAAGTAGTTCCGTGAGAAATTTAATTTTTCTGCCAGCTCATAAAAGCCGAGGGCGGGCAGGTTTGTGTGGGTCATCCATTTTCGCAGGTCACCGGCATCGTACCAACCCGATCTAACCGGATGGTACCCTCCATTATCAGAGCGTAACCCATCATCACATGTACTTTTCACTTTCAGCGGCGTTTCTATGTTCCCCCGCCAACTGTGCAGAAAATCAGTGAACAGCCAGGGGAAACTGTGAAATACACCGTCGGAAATGATAAATTGATAACTTCTCTTATTATGCTCCGGCAACACCAGAGAATAAAGTCCCGGAGTGGTAATCTCAGAAAATTCTCCTATATAAAGATCACCATCGGGTCCTTGTTTCTTATTCAGCACCCCTTGATATACAGTTACCCAATTTTCATCGGCATCAAAACTTTCCGAATCAACCTGTCCCATATCCTGGACTTCAAATTTTGTAACCGGAGTATCGCATTTAACAATCACTCTTTTTTCTGCAGAACAAAGAAATCCAATGTGGTTAATGAGTATTTTACATGCCATATGGTAGGTTTATAATTGATCAGCTAAGGTATATGAATTCCTGGAATAAACAGGTGAGTCGGCAAGCTTCATGTGAGAAAGAGCAGAAAAGGCAAAGTATTACTTTTTGTCAAAGAGTAGGGTAAATCCGGTTGAATGCCGGATCCCATAACTATTGTTGCAGTAATACTTTGCTTGTAGAGAATGACTTCCTGTATCCCTGTGGATGGGGAAGGAGTCATGTTCCTTTTTTAAGGATTGTTATGCTGTTTCCTTCAGGAACATTTTCAAATCGGCATCAGGTTCGGTGATACTTCCAATTCCAAATTTTTCTACCAGCACCTGGGCAACATTTGGAGAGAGGAATGCGGGTAGTGTGGGTCCCAGATGAATGTTTTTTACTCCCAGATAGAGCAATGCCAGCAACACGATGACTGCTTTTTGTTCGTACCAGGCTATGTTGTAGGCGATGGGCAGATCATTGATGTCGTTTAGCTCAAATACCTCTTTCAGCTTCAGGGCGATTACCGCCAGTGAGTATGAATCGTTACATTGGCCGGCATCAATTACGCGGGGAATGCCCCCGATGTCTCCCAGGGGAAGTTTGTTGTACCGGTATTTTGCGCAACCGGCGGTAAGAATTACTGTATTTTGAGGCAGCAACTCAGCGAACCGGGTATAATATTCGCGACTTTTCATCCTGCCATCGCATCCAGCCATAACAAAGAATTTCTTGATGGCTCCTGATTTTACGGCATCAACAATTTTATCGGCCAGGGCAAAAACCTGGGCATGAGCGAATCCTCCGGTAATTTCACCATTTTCTATTTCCTGGGGGGGGGAACATTTTTTTGCATGTTCAATGATTGCACTGAAATCTTTCATGTCACCGTTTATCCGATCGGGAATATGCATGGCACCTTCCAGCCCGGCTGCTCCGGTAGTATAAATACGGCCTTGATATCCTGCATTTTTCCTGGGCGGAACAATGCAATTGGTAGTAAAAAGAATTGGTCCGTTAAAAGTTTCAAACTCTTCGTTTTGTTTCCACCAGGCGTTGCCATAATTTCCTGCCAGGTGTTTATATTTCTTAAAGGCCGGATAATAGTGTGCCGGCAGCATTTCACTGTGGGTGTATACATCAACACCTGTTCCTTCGGTTTGTTTCAGCAGATCTTCCATGTCGCGCATGTCGTGACCCGAAATCAGTATCCCCGGATTGTGGCGAACCCCCAGGTTTACCTGTGTCGCTTCCGGATTACCATATGCCGATGTGTTTGCCTGATCGAGCAAAGCCATTACGTCTACACCATACTTTCCGGTTTCCAGCACCAGTGTCACCAGCTGGTCAGCAGACAGATCCTCCGTTGTTGCCACCAAAGCTCGTTGCATGAAGCTGAAGATCTCAGCATTTTTATGCTTCAGGTTCCAGGCATGCTCAGCATACGCAGCCATACCTTTGAGCCCGTAGATGACCAACTCGCGTAATGACCGGATATCTTCGTTGTCGGTACTCAGAACACCTATTTCTGTTGCTTTTTCTTCTAATTCTTTAGCTGTCGATCCTTTCCAATGGGCAAAATCAGGCAATTCACCGGGAAGCTCAATGCCTGCTTCCACACATTTTTTGTGTAACTCGTCCCTGATCTCCAGTGAAGACAGAATACGGTCAACAAAACTATTTCTGTCGAAGTTGGCATTGGTGATCGTACTGAATAATCCATCAAAAACCACTTTGTCAACTTTCCCCGGGTTTAGCCCTCTGCTTCTCAGTTTCTCGTTGTACCAGCTTATTCCTTTTAATACAAATAACAATGTGTCCTGCAAATTGGCCACATCATCTGTTTTTCCACAAACTCCTTTTACAGTGCAGCCGGTTCCTTTAGCTGCTTCCTGACATTGATAACAAAACATACTCATAATTTATCGTTTTTAAGATTGAATGCAATTTCTTTGGTGTTATGCTGTTGGGATCCAATTATCTGAAATTACCTCCCCACGGGTACTGATCACTACTACTTTTACAGGGACTGTCCTTTCTGCATAGGAAAGGGCTGTTTGAACCATGGATAATAATCCACTACAGCAGGGAACTTCCATCAGGACAAGGGTAATGGTGTTGACCTTTGCTTCGTTGACTAACCGGATGAATTTTTGTATGTATATTTCTTTCCCCTGATCAAGTTTCGGGCAGGCAATCACCACTTTTTTATCTTTCATAAATTTCTGGTGAAAGTCACCATGGGAAAATGCTGTACAATCGGCAGCAATTAACAAATCTGCGTGGTGAAAATAGGAGGCAGCCGGATTGATCAGATGAAGCTGCACCGGCCAGTGGGTAAGGGTTGATGGAGCCTCATGTTTTGCACCGGCCAGGGTGAATCCTGCTGCACTGAACGTCTCGGTTTTCGCTCCGGGGCATCCCACAGGTACATGCTGCGAAACTTCTTTTTTGTCTTTATCTCCATGAAGGAACGTATGTACTTCCTGGATGGTAAAGGGAATGATTTCCTGATGTGATTTGATGTATTCCAGTGCTTGTTTCAGGTATCCTTTTTCCCCATGATCCTTTAAATGCTTCAGGTGAGCAAAAACTGTACTTTTCCCTTTTTTTACCATCTGGACTATCACTGCAAGCTCATCGTAACCTGCTGATTCCCTTTTTTCAATGGTTATTGCTCCCTGCGGACAATGCCCGATACAAGCTCCCAGTCCGTCGCACATCAGGTCGCTTACAAGTCGTGCTTTCCCGTCAATCAACTGGATGGCTCCTTCGTGACAATTTGGAATGCAGATCCCACATCCGTCACACAATTCTTCGTTTATATGAACTATTTCCCGTATCATTGTTTTCTTCTATTTTCGTAAACAAAATTAGAGAAACAATATGCATCAAAATGTACCAATTGTTACAATAAGAAGAAACGAGCAGGAGAATGTTGAATAAAGAATAACGAATTAGTTCTATTGAAACGACCATGACGTTTCACGACAAAAAATAAAGTTAAAAATAGGTGAGTTTCATCTGATGCCTTAGAAAATTAACACGTTAAAAAAATGATTGATTTCGAAATATTGGAAGGGTGTCCAGTTTTTAAAGGAATTAAGCATGGAGAAATTCGGCTTCTTTTTAAAGATATCCATTACAGGATCAGGGCATATAAAAAAGGAGAACTTATTGCTATTGCCGGAGAACCTGCCTTACATTTATTCATTGTGTTACAGGGTAGTGTCAAAGGGGAAATGATTGATTATTCGGGCAGGAGTTTGAAGATTGAGGATATTGAAGCACCTCGCCCACTGGCATCAGCCTTTTTATTTGGTACTGATAATCGATTTCCGGTTACTGTTTCGGCAAATAATGAGGTTTCGATCTTGTTGATTCCTGTTCAGGAGTTTTTGAAGATTATGCAGAGAAATGCACGAGTGTTAACGAACTTTCTGAATAATATTTCTTCGCGGAGTCAGTTTCTTTCCCAGAAGCTTCAGTTTCTGAATTTTAAGACCATTCGTGAAAAGGTGGCTTTTTTCCTTCTTCAACATACAACCGACCGGCTCCATTCGATGGAACTGAAAGCGACGCAGCAACAGCTGTCCGAAATGTTTGGAATTACCAGGCCTTCACTGGCACGGGTTTTAAGCGAGATGCAACGGGAAAAACTTTTCATCATTGAGAAAAAGACAGTGACCATTTTGAACAAACAAAAATTGAGAGAAATACTTCACTATGGATGATCGTTTGATTCCCTGGTATCCTGGTGAATATGGAGGCCGTATCATGGCCTTCTCTACGACCAGACATACCATTAAAAGAACTGGCCGGCCAAGGTTTACCGGGATTATGCTTAAGTGGTGCGTTGCTTTATAAAATTCCTTAAAATGTAAATTGATTCTTTCTGTTTGGCTTAAAACAATTATCTTCGCAACAATTAATACTACTTGATGAAACAGATGAAAAATTATAAATCGATCAACCTTCTGGCGGGCTGGATTGTCTTTGTTATATCGGCCGTTGTTTATTTAATGACCATTGAACCAACAACCAGCTTTTGGGATTGTGGAGAGTTTATTACCACTTCGTTCAAACTGCAGGTGGGGCATCCTCCGGGAGCACCGGTTTTTATGATATTCGGAAGGTTTTTTACTCTTTTTTCCAGTCCTGAAAACGTGGCTAAAATGGTGAATATCATGTCCGCACTAGCCAGTGCTTTCACTATTTTATTCCTTTTCTGGACGATCACTCACCTGGCGAAGAAAATGATTGCTGACGAGGAAAATATGACCATTGGAAATATTTTCTCCATCATAGCAGCAGGAATCGTTGGTTCCCTGGCATATACTTTTTCAGATACATTCTGGTTTTCAGCTGTTGAAGGTGAAGTGTATGCTTTTTCGTCGATGCTTACAGCTATTGTTTTCTGGGCCATACTGAAATGGGAAAATATTGCCGACAACCCCCATGCTAATCGCTGGCTGATATTTATTGCCTACATCATGGGATTGTCCATCGGGGTTCACTTGCTTAATTTGCTCGCTATTCCTGCTATTGTATTTGTTTACTATTTCAGAAAATATGAAGTGACCCGCAAAGGGATTCTGGCAGCATTGGGAGCATCCATGCTCATACTGGGAGTTGTTATGTATGGTATTATTCCCGGTGTTGTGACCATTGCATCCTGGTTTGAACTACTTTTTGTCAATACCTTTGGATTACCCTATAAATCGGGAGCATTGTTTTATATCGCATTGTTGATTGCAGCTATTGTTTTTGGCATTCGTTATACCATCAGAAAAAAGATGGTTTTATGGAATACGATTATAACAGGCGTTACGGTTATTTTAATTGGTTATTCTTCATTTACTCTTATTATTATCCGTTCAGCTGCAGAACCTCCCATGGATCAAAACAGCCCCAACAACGTTTTTTCACTACTTAGTTATTTAAACCGGGAACAATACGGTCAGCGACCATTGTTCCACGGACAATATTATAATTCTCCACTAAATCCTCAGGATCGTTACCTGGAGGGTAAACCGGTATACTCCCAGATTGACGGAAAATATGTTATTACCGACCGGCGGGTTGTTCCCAACTATGACGATAAGTTTACCACGTTTTTCCCCCGGATGTGGAGCAGTATGGATCCGCAACATGCTCAGGATTATCAGCAGTGGGGCAGGATTAAAGGTACCAGAATTCAGCACAGGAATGAAGCCGGTCAGAATGAAACCATCACAAAACCAACCTTTGGTGAAAATCTCAGGTTCTTTTTCAACTATCAGGTGAACCACATGTATTTTCGGTATTTTATGTGGAATTTTGCGGGCCGCCAAAACGATATCCAGGGGCATGGTGATGTGCTTCATGGAAACTGGCTAAGTGGCATTAATTTCATTGATGAAATGCGTTTGGGTGATCAGGATAACCTGCCCGATCGATTTGCCAATAATAAGGGGAGGAATACGTATTACTTCCTGCCTCTGTTACTTGGGTTGCTGGGTGTGTTTTTTCAGTACAATAAAGGAAAAGAAGGGAAAAAAGGATTGTGGGTCGTTTTTCTGCTATTTTTTATGACTGGCCTGGCAATTGTTCTTTATCTGAATCAATACCCTCACCAACCCAGGGAACGCGATTATGCTTATGCCGGTTCGTTTTATGCTTTTGCCATTTGGATTGGTCTCGGCGTATTGAGTATTTCCGAGGCTTTGAAAAAATATATGCCGGAAACAATTGCCGGTGGCATTGCCGGATTAGCTACTCTCATCCTCGTTCCTGGTATAATGGCTGCTGAAAACTGGGATGACCACGATCGCTCCGGACGATATACCGCCCGGGATCTAGGTGCGAATTACCTGAAAACCTGCCAGCCTAACGGTATAATCTTTACCAATGGCGACAATGATACCTTCCCCCTCTGGTATAACCAGGAAGTGGAAGGTGTACGTACCGATGTGCGGGTATGTAACCTCAGTTACCTGCAAACCGATTGGTATATCAGCCAGATGAAAAGAAAAGCATACGAATCTGAGCCGTTGCCATTTTCTATGAGTGAGGAAAAATACCGTCAGGGACAACGCGATGTGGTTTACCTGATGGATAATTCCCGGTTATCAAGAGAAACAATTGACCTCCGGGAAGCTGTCAACTTCATTGTAGATGATAATCCCGCAACAAAACTCCAACAAGCAGGAAACGCGGCTTACCTTCCTAAAAAAGTACTTACCTTTCGGGTGGATAAAGAAGCTGTTATCCGAAGTAAGGCAGTCAGACCACAAGATTACGATAAAATTGTAGATACCATAACCATCGATCTCTCTAATCGAAATTACCTGCCAAAAGATGAGATGATGATCCTCGACCTGCTTCTGACAAACAATTGGGAGCGGCCTATTTACTGGGCTATTACTGTCGGAAATAGTAAATACATGAACCTCGAGGATTATTTTCAGGTGGAAGGATTCGGATACCGGTTTGTTCCCATTAAAGGGCAAAGGAATCGTAACGGAATCGCTTTTGGTACCGTGGCTACCGATTTGATGTATGACAATATGATGAACAAATACGAGTACGGGAATATGAATGATCCGGATGTGTACCTCGATGAAAACAATATGCGCATGATGACAAACATCAGGAACAGCTTTAACCGGCTTGCCGCAGGATTGATCGAAGAAGGTAAAATGGATTCGGCAGTTACTGCCCTCGATCGTTGCTTCGAGCTGATTCCTGCTTCACTCGTTCCATATGAGTATTTTTCAGTTGAACTCATGGAAAACTACTACCGGGCAGGAGCATCTGAAAAGGGAAAAATTGTTCTGGAGGATGCTTATGCCATGTTTGAAGATGAATTAAGCTATTTCCTGTCCCTCAACAGAAAATTTTTGCATACCCCGGGAATTAATGAGGAGATACAGAAAAATCTATTTTATCTTCAACAGATGCAAAGAATTGCATCCACTTATGGCGATAGCGAATTATCTCAAAAGATAGAGGGATCGGTTCGTAAACATGTAGAAATGTATAATTCAATTTAGATGAATATTTTAGTTGTTGGTTCAGGCGGCAGGGAACATGCCATGGGGTGGAAGATCAAACAAAGCCCGGCCGTTGAGAAGCTTTTTTTTGCTCCCGGAAATGCCGGTACTGCAAAAATTGGAACAAATCTGGAGGTGGGTGTGAATGATTTTGAACGTCTGAAAAAAGAGGTTTTAAATCATCAGATAGATTTGATGGTGGTTGGCCCTGAAGTTCCATTGGCTGAAGGTATTCATGACTTTTTTGCTGCCGATCATGAATTGAAGGATGTACAGGTGATTGGTCCCAAAAAAAATGGAGCCATGCTGGAGGGAAGTAAGGATTTTGCTAAAGCATTTATGACGGATTTTAATATTCCTACTGCCCGCTATTTTACCGCCTCAAAAAATACAGTACAGGAAGGCCTTGACTTTATTGAATCACTCTCTGCTCCATACGTTTTAAAAGCCGACGGTCTTGCTGCCGGGAAGGGAGTTATCATTGTTGAGCAGAAAGACAAGGCAAAATCGCTTCTAATTGAGATGCTGGATGGCAAGTTTGGAACTGCAAGTAAAAAAGTTGTCATCGAGGAATTCTTAAGTGGAGTAGAACTTTCTGTTTTTATTGCTACCGATGGAACAGACTATGTCATACTTCCCGAAGCAAAAGATTATAAGCGTATTGGAGAAGGTGACACAGGATTGAATACCGGTGGAATGGGAGCCATTTCTCCGGTACCATTTGCCGATACTGAATTCATGAGCAAGGTGGAAACAAGAATTATTAAACCAACTATGAATGGGTTGCGTTTAAAAGAGATCCATTATAAGGGATTTATCTTTTTTGGCCTGATCAATGTGGATGGCAATCCTTTTGTTATTGAGTATAATGTTCGTTTAGGTGATCCCGAAACTGAAGCTGTGATGTTGCGGATAAAATCAGATTTTGTTGAATTGCTTCTGGGAATTGCCGATGGGAAACTGGCTGAAAAAAAGATCGAAATCGATGAAAAAACAGCCGCCACTGTTTTGCTCGTCTCTGGCGGTTATCCGGGAAATTATGAAAAAGGTAAAGTAATTACCGGTTTGGAACAGGTGACAAACAGTATTGTCTTTCATTCAGGAACAAAATGGTTGGAAGGAAATATGGTTTCCAATGGGGGCAGGGTGTTAGCAATCAGCTCGCTGGGTAGTAACAAAAATGAAGCATTGAAATGTTCATACAAAAATGCAGAAGTAATCCATTTCGAAAATAAATACTTTCGAAATGATATAGGCTTCGACCTTTAATATGTTGTTAAATGCATTTAAATCAAACCGGGCGGTTAACTATATTCTCTTCCCTTTTATTGGGTTATTGCTCTGGGGAAGAAGCCTGATTCACCCGCCATCCTATCCGTTTTATATTAGTGAACCGGAAAATTTCCTTTATAGTCCGGTTGAGAAACTGCTTGGGCTCTTTCCTTACCTGGAATTCATAACGGGTTTTGTCATTCTCATCGTGTTGTCATTCATGATGTTGTATTTGAATAACAGGTACAGTATTGTCCGGGAACAAACCATGCTCCCCATGTCGCTGTTCATTATTCTTGTGAGTGGTTTTACAGGAATGCATACGATTCACCCGGTATACCCGGCGGCCATTTTTCTGTTATTGGCTATTTTCAGACTTTTCAGCGCTTTTGACCTGATCAAACCATATGCTTCTGCATTTGACGCCGGTTTTTTTCTCGGTGTTGCTTCTCTATTTTATTTTAGCAGCATCATTCTTTTCCCTGCTTTTATTATTGGTATTGGTATCCTGTCGAGGGAATCGCAATGGCGGAAATTTGTGATTATTTTCATTGGATTTCTGCTCCCTTTTTTATTTGCTTTTAGTTATGCTTTTCTATCCGGAGAATGGCTGGAGTATTTGAAAATCCTTGAACTCAATAGCATCACGCCAAGCAATCACTTTAAAACGAACCATTCCTTGCAGGTTTATACAGCTTACCTGGTCTTGCTCCTCTTTATCGGGAGCTTAAAGATTTTACAGCAATACGATACCAAAAAAGTGAGTACTCGCAGGTATTTTATCATTTTCTTTTTAATTTTTTTATGTTCTGTTGTGGGTATCATTTTTATTCCTGCCGTTTCAATTGAAATGTTAATCATTTCTGCTATTCCTCTAACCTTTTTAATTACTAACTTTCTTATTTTTCAGCAAAATAAATTCTGGAGAGAGTTGTTGTTTGCCTTACTTTTCATACTAGTTATAGCCATTCAGTTTTTTTCTTTTTAGCTAACTGATTAAGAAAAACCCTCCTTTGATCATTGATGACACCCGGGAGGTTGTCTATACAAGTGCGACTTTTAAGGATATACTATTCAAAACAAATAAGTATTTTTGCCGGTTTACCGATAGTATGGAAATATATGGCGATTATTTTAAATATTGAAACTGCAACAGAAGTTTGTTCTGTTAATCTCACACGAAATGAGGAAATTCTTTTTGAAAGGGAGAGCAGCGAAGGATTAAATCATTCCCGATTACTTACTGTTTTTATCGAGGAAATTTTTAAGAAGGCAGATCCCGGACAACTCGATGCAATTGCCGTGAGTAAAGGTCCGGGATCATATACCGGTTTGCGCATTGGCGTTTCCGTTGCCAAAGGATTATGCTATGCGTTGAATATCCCTTTAATTGCTGTAGGTACTCTTGATGCATTTGGTGGATACACCACGCAAAATCCGGAGAAATACCTGCCAGTGGAGATTCCCCCGGCCAACGCACTTTTTTGCCCGATGATTGATGCCCGGCGGATGGAGGTTTATAGCAAATTATTTGATCATCAGGGTAACGAACTGGAGCCTGTGACTGCTAAAGTTATTGATGAAAATTCATTTTTGAAATGGCTTGATCAGTACAATGTAGTGTTTTTTGGCAATGGTTCTGAGAAATGTAAAACAAAACTTATACACCCCAATGCGCTGTTCTGTGGGCCACAGAAAGCTTCGGCACGATTTATGATAAGAACAGTTCAGGAAAAATATGACAGGAAGGAATTTGAAGATATTGCTTATTTTGAACCTTTCTACCTGAAAAATTTCATTGCCACTGTGCCCAAAAATAAAATGTTATGACAAGAAAAGTATACTATACCGTTCTGATGGTGCTGATTTTTTCCTTTTTTGCCGAGGCGAAGAAAGAAATAATTTCATTCCATCTAAAATTTGGATTTATAAAAGGGGGTGAGGCTGTTTTGATCATTTCAGATACAACCTTTCAACAGAAAAAAGCAGTGCATTATCACTTGATGGGAAAAACGACCGGATTAACCGATAAGTTGTTTGGTGTAAATGATATATATGAAACAACTGTTGATGCCTCTACCAGACTGCCACTTAAATCTATCAGAAATATCAAGGAAGGGAAGTATCGCTGGTATAACGAAACCCTGTATTATCACGATGTTGATTCAATAAACAGCCAACGATCGGGCTGGAGGAGTGTCCCAAAAAATCTGGTAGATATTGTTTCTGTATTTTTTTATTTTATTCATCTTCACCTGCTCGATGGTATGGAACTGGGTGCAAGCATTACGTTGCCAACATTCCATGCCGATAAAATTGATGAGGTTACTGTACGATACCTGGGCGATCAGAAAATTTCAACCGATCTGGGGAAAATTGATTGTTATGTTCTGGCTCCAACAGTTAATAAAGGTAAACTATTAAAGCGTTCCGATGGGTTGAAGTTTTTTATTTCTAAAGAGACCCAGCTTCCGGTATTGCTTGAATTTGATATGCGGGTAGGGGCATTGCGGGCTGAGCTTCATCATTACCAAATTGATGGGAAAGGACAGGCAGCACGTTAATCTCCATAAAAATTTTGTGAATTCATTCATTTTTAACTGATTTGATTATTTTTGCACCGGTTAAAAAATTAAAAGGAAAATTCATGGCAACAACAGCTGATTTTAGAAACGGAATGTGCATTAATTTTAAAGACGATATATACACGATCGTACAGTTTTTGCATGTAAAACCGGGGAAAGGACCCGCTTTTGTCCGCACCAAACTGAGAAATGTAAAAACAGGAAGAGTGGTAGAAAATACTTTTTCTTCCGGAGTAAAAATTGAAGAGGTTAGGGTAGAAAGGCGTCAGTACCAATATTTGTATAAAGACGATATGGGGTTTAATTTTATGAATACCGAAACCTTCGAGCAGATTTCTATCCCTGAAACCATGATTGAAAACAATGATCTCATGAAAGAAGGACAGCAGGTGGAAATCCAATTTCATAGCGAAACGGAAACACCGCTTACTGTTGATATGCCTCCGTTTGTTGAACTCCAGGTGACTTTCACCATTGAAGGCGAGAAAGGCAATACCGCCAGTTCCACTGCACTAAAGCCTGCAACTTTGGAAACCGGAGCTGAAATTATGGTTCCCATGTTCATCGGACAAGATGAGGTCATTAAGGTAGATACCCGCGACCGCTCCTATAGTGAACGGGTGAAACAATAAATCCGGAAAATTATTCATTGAGATCCGGCTTGATGCTCAAGCCGGATTTTTGTCTGCTGTTTGTTTTTCTTTCCTGGAATACAAATCAATGGCAACGATCATTGCCGTAAATCCCCAAAATGGCACCGAGAGTTTGTCTGTATCCAGAAAGTTGTTCAGAAAACCATGAATATAATAGGTAATCAAACCTACTATTGCCGCCATCAGAATTCCTTTTAATCTCTTGTCAGAAGTCCGTATACGGGCATGAATCCCGGTATAGATTACAGTCACTATAAGAATCAGAAACGTGATCAGCCCCAATACACCCGATTCAGCTAACGGCCCCAGGTATTCACTGTGGGCATTTCCTCCGTCTCCGGCATTGGTACTGATGATAGTCCTGTCTTTTTTTAACTGGTATTTGGCATACTGGAACATATAGGTTCCCGGTCCATATCCCCAGAAAGGCCTTTCTTTGAACATTTTAGTTGCACAATTCCAACGGTTAAGCCTCTCCAGATTGGAAGCATCTGACGATATGTTGGTTATGGATGAAAAGTGCTCAAGCAGGTTGGAAGAAGATTCATCCGAATTTCGTTCCAGATAGCCAACAATTTCATCCTGAAAGGAATACGTGAAGAATAGAAAGGCTGTGGCTACCAGGGCAATGTGCTTAAAACGGATTCTTAATCGAATAACCCCCCAAACCAGGATCGCGATAATCATACTTACCCAGGCCGCTCTGCTGTAAGACAAAATGAATGCAGTGACCAGGATGCCCAATACTATCATGCTGTATCTCCTGATCTTTTTTGAATAGGCTCTTCCAAAGGAAAAGAGAGTAACAAAAGGCAAATAAATTGCCAGAGCAGCACCATAGGAGGTGTGATCGTTATAAAAAGGCACAACCACATAGTGTGCTGCCTGCTTGTTCAGCAATCCATACCCCCAATGTCTCGATATGGCATATAAAATGACAATAAGAAATGAACTCAGATACAACCAAACATACTGTTCCTGCTTTTTCCCATCGGAGAAAATTTTTGCAGTTAGCAGGTAAAACGCTACTACAAACCAGATTCGAACCAACAAATATTTAAAGGATACAACCGGCATGGAACTCGTAAAACTGGTTACCAATATCCAGAACAGATTGATATAGATGGCAATAGAAACAGGGTGGAGGATTATCTCCCTGTTGAATTGTCTCTCTTGAAGTACTTTTATAAAGAATAACAACAAGATACCAAAAAGTATCGGCTCGGTGGGCAGGTACATATTGAAGCTTAACCAGGGCATTAACCGGCTTAACTCCTGCGATAAAGGAGCAAAGAAAACTGTCAGGTAGATGAGCTTGTCAAATGAAAAAACAGCCAGAAGAAGCAATCCAAGCAGAAAGGGAAGTGCAAAACCTGCCAGCGTGTCCTTTTTGATGACCAGCCAAAGGTTCAATAGAATGAAGCTGATTGAAATCAGATAGAAAAGGGCAATTTTTATGGTGTTATTCTGAATCAATGGGACATTACTTTTTTTTGTAATCGAGGATCAGAAAAACAAGCATAGCCAGAAATACAGCTCCTAGAGTGGAAAAAGCCACGATAATCCAACGTACAGGATATGATTTCTTATCTGCTGGCATGGGATGCTCCACAATATGAGCGTAGGTAATGATCTTGTTGTATTCGGCTAAATAGGTCTGGTAGCTTGCAGTAAGCTCGGCAATGCTTTGAAGAAGAAATATATGCCTCGACTTTAGCCAGACTGCCTCGACTCCTTTGTCTGCCAGGTTGTCATATAAATCCCGGATCTCATTTAAATGAGAAGAGGGAGTACGGTCACTTACAAGAGCCGACATGTACCCTTCGGTTACCCTTTCCACCTGAATTTCATATTCCAACACTCCATACTCTTTTCTTAAAGACCTGAGCTCTTCACCTACCTGTTCCAGTTCAGCATGTTTACTTTCTAATCTGTTTTTGAGTATCTCAACCATCTCATGAGCTTTGGCTTTGTGCATCTCCCGTACTTTGCCATTGTAAAAATGAATGATAGAATCGCACATCGCACTGGCAAGCAGAGGATCATGATCCACTACCCTGATTTCAACCGTTTCAAATTTTGTTTTCGAAGCACTCACACTTTTATCATAAAAGGCCAGCATATAGGTCATATATAACGGATCAGCCTTGTCTATCTGATAGACCTGATCGAGTTGAAAGGCATCAAACATCTGTAGTTTAATGTCTTTCGAATGAATGATTTCCAGCATCTGTTCCGTTTCCGATTCCTCGCTGAATACTTCCAGGTTGGTGGGGTATATTTTTGCTACTGACCGGTATCGGGGTTTGATAAACGCAGGACCCGAAAAAACAGCCGATAATAAAATGGCAATAACTCCAATGAGGACGTAGTGGAATTTTCTTTTCCAGATTACTTCCAGGATTCGCTGATTGTCAAAAAAATCATTCATAAAAGTGGTATAATTTGATCATAAATAAGCAACGAAGTGCATCGTCTTTTAGTATCCAATATTTTTTGAATTCATAATAAATCTATTCGGCAATGATCAGCGAATAGTTTTTCTTTCCTTTTTGTGCAAGAATGTACTTGCCACCAATCAATGACTGGGTATTGATGATGAGAGATTCATCGGTAACTTTTTTCTTATTCAGACTTAGTCCATTTCCTTTAATAGTTCTTCGTAATTCTCCTTTAGAGGGAAATACTTCGGTTTTGTCAGCCAATAAATCGATGATATTTATTCCGGTTACGAGTTCTTTTTTAGATATCTTGAATTGAGGAACTCCTTCAAACACAGAGAGGAAGGTTTTTTCATTGAGTTTTAGGAGCTGTTTTTCGGTTCCTTTCCCGAACAGGATCTGGGATGCTTCCTGGGCTAACTCATATTCTTCCCGGGAATGAACCATTATGGTTACTTCTTCGGCAAGTTTTTTTTGCAATATCCGTTCATGTGGAGCTTCCTGGTGGTCTTTTGTCAGTTTCTCAACCTCGTCTTTGTGAAGTAGAGTAAATATTTTTATATATTTTTCTGCATCTTCATCTGAGGTGTTGAGCCAAAACTGATAAAACTGATATGGTGTGGTTCGTTCCGGATCCAACCAAACATTTCCTTTTTCTGTTTTCCCAAATTTATTCCCATCGGCTTTGGTAATCAGGGGTACCGTGAGCGCAAAAGCTTCTCCTCCTGCTTTTCGTCGAATAAGTTCTGTGCCTGTGGTTATATTGCCCCACTGGTCCGACCCACCCATCTGTAATTTACAGTTCATATGCTGGTACAACCATAAAAAATCATATCCCTGAACAAGCTGATAGGTAAATTCAGTGAATGACATCCCCTCACTTGATTCGGCTCCAAGTCTTTTCTTTACAGAATCCTTGGCCATCATATAATTTACTGTGATATGCTTTCCAATGTCACGGATGAAATCCAGGAAAGTAATGCCTTTCATCCAGTCGTAGTTATTGACCAGAACGGCAGAATTTGGGGCATGGGTTTCAAAATCAAGAAATTTGGCCAGTTGCATTTTTATGCACTCCTGGTTATGACGAAGCGTGGGTTCATCGAGCAGATTACGTTCCTCGGACTTTCCTGAAGGGTCACCAATCATCCCTGTGGCTCCGCCAATCAGGGCAATGGGTTTATGACCGGCCATTTGAAAATGTTTAAGCACCATCACTCCGACCAAATGCCCAATATGTAGCGAATCGGCAGTGGGATCAATACCCAAATAGGCTGCTGTAGTTTCTTTTTGTAACTGTTCTTCTGTTCCGGGCATCATGTCGTGCAACATGCCCCGCCATTTTAAATCTTCAACAAAGTTCATTCAAAGCCAATTTTTATCCCTGCCAAACATCAGACAGAAATGTGGCGCAAAGATAAAAAATGCTGGTTGTTATTTGGTATTCTGTGATTAAAATTGGGAATCCGGAAATAAATCCTTCTGACCATCGAAATTGCACCCAATATTACAACAGGTGGCCTTGCAGGCTGTGACGGGGAAGTGTTTTTATTGTCACTGAAGCGTAATGTGTTTTATGCTAGGTTTTTAATGTGTCTTTTAGCTGATCCAGAATATTTTGTTTGTTCTTGTCCGAACCCGTTGATTCATCCCAATTTTTAATAAAGGGGAAAATGGACGGTGCCAGGTTTCTGACCGGTTCATACAACCTCGATTCAAGGGTAGTTTCCGGAGAGATGATTTCAACATCTTTATTCACCCGGTCGAATAGGAGAAGTATTATACTCAATATAAGCGCCGAACGAACAATTCCAAATACAAGTCCTGCCATCTTGTTTAAAAACCCCATCATGGCTGCTTCCACCAGTTTGTTTACTGAGCTTCCAATAATATGAACAAGAATAACGATGACTACGAAGGTAAGTATAAAAGAAATTATATTTATGTAGTCATGCTCCGGATGGAAATATTTTTCAATCAGGTCAACTGTTATATAGGAAAATTCAATAGCTCCCCAAATGCCAAGGATCAATGCTGCCAAAGATGCCAGTTCTGAAACAAAGCCTTTGCGGAAACCATTTATCGCGGCAACGAGCAGGATCAGGCCAATGATTATATCGATGTAGTTCATTTAATTATAAAATTTCCTGTTTTGTTCGAGGTAAAAGTATGAATAAATTTAAAAATAGGACAAGAAACCATCCGGGTTTGTTATTTTTGAAACAAACTTGACAGAAAAAATGAAGTGTGATATTCACAAGAAAATATTTTATCAGGTGGATCTTTTTGCGTCCACAATAGAAGAATGGAAGAAAAATGGCGAAAGTGTTGTTTTTACCAATGGTTGTTTTGATATTATTCATCACGGCCATGTCGATTCGTTGATGAAGTCCTCTGTTTTTGGCGACCGTTTGGTGGTTGGCTTAAATTCTGATGAATCAGTGAAATTTCTCAAGGGAGAAGGTCGTCCCGTTCTTCCTGTGGAGGCGCGGGCCCTGTTACTGGCCTCTTTTGTCTTTGTTGATGCCGTGGTTGTTTTTCACGAGGAGACACCAGCCCGGCTCATAGCCCGGCTTATCCCCGATGTTTTGGTGAAAGGCAGTGAATATGAACTTCATGAGATTGCCGGGCACGATACAGTATTGCAGCATGGGGGAAGCGTTGAAAGGCTGGAGCTGGTTCAGGGTATCTCTTCTTCGGAATTGATTCAAAGAATAAAAATGCTAGATTGATGACGCGACTAAAAACTGTATATATTTGCCAGAGCTGCGGCAGCCAGACTCCCAAGTGGATGGGGAAGTGTCCATCCTGTGGAGAATGGAATACCCTGATTGAGGAAGTTGTTGAGAAGAAAAAGTCCGAATTATCCCATTCTATGCGCCTTCGGGGTAATCAGCCATTAACACTGGAAGCCATTTCAATAGAAAAAATGGAACGAATTCAGGTGGGTATCAGTGAGTTTGATCGTGTACTCGGTGGAGGAATTGTTCCCGGATCCATAATCCTTCTGGGAGGAGAGCCGGGCATTGGAAAATCAACTCTTGTTTTACAGCTCGCCCTGAAACTGACAGGTAAAAAGATTCTTTATGTTTCAGGAGAAGAGAGTTTGCAGCAGATTAAACTTCGGGCAGGCAGACTGGGATTGAATAATAGTAATTGCCTGTTTTTAAGTGAAACATTACTTGAACAGGTGATGGATCAATTGGGTTCGATTCTTCCACAGCTTCTGATTATCGATTCTATACAAACCATCTACACTGAAAGAGTAGAATCTTCACCAGGTTCGGTCACCCAGGTCAGGGAATGTGCTTCAGCAATCATTAAAGCAGCCAAGGAAAAGCACATGGCAGTTATCTTGATCGGACACATCAACAAGGAAGGAAGCTTAGCCGGCCCCAAAGTGTTGGAGCACATGGTTGATTCTGTTCTTCAGTTTGAAGGAGACTCCAATTATCTTTACCGCATTTTACGAGCCGGGAAAAACCGGTTTGGATCTACCAGTGAACTGGGAATTTTTGAGATGCGTAGTGATGGATTAAAAGAAATCCTCAATCCTTCCGAACAGTTGATTTCGAGGCTCAATGATCACGTGAGCGGAACCGCTGTTGCTGCCACCATCGAAGGGATGCGTCCGTTTTTGATAGAAATTCAGGCTCTGGTGAGCTCGGCTGCTTATGGAACACCACAGCGTTCTTCTACCGGTTTTGACCTCCGCAGGTTGAATATGCTGCTGGCAGTTCTTGAAAAGCGGGCAGGATTTAAACTGTTGGCTAAAGATGTTTTCCTGAACATTGCTGGTGGGATCCGTCTCAGCGATACCGCAGCCGATCTGGCGGTTATCTGCTCCATCCTGTCATCCAATATCGATTCTGCCATCAATCATAAATATTGTTTTACAGGCGAGGTCGGACTTACTGGTGAAATCAGAGGAGTAAACCGGATTGAACAGCGTATAGCTGAAGCCGCAAAGATGGGGTTCAAAAAAATTATTATTCCCAAACTGAACAAGGGGTTCGATAGTTCCAAGTTCCCCATTGAAATAGTAAGAGCAAGCCGCGTGGAAGATGCTTTCAAAATGATATTTCAATCAGGATAAGTTCGGCCTATCTTATGCGGATTTGTCCCTTTCCTGAAGCCTCAATTTCATCCAGAGTAAGTACCCTTTCATCTGTGATCAATTTTTTGATCAATGAGTCGGGATTCGATCTGAAATGTAACCATCCCCAGGGCATGTACCAGGTCCAGAGGGTTTGATCTTTAAGTATTTTCGGATCAGGGATGTTTCCCACTTCTCCCAGCGCCAGTGGTTTTCCTCCGCCTAATTCGATCAGTTCATCGTGATGCGACTGTTTATAATCATTTCTGTATACATCTGCCGCCAGTATATCAACATATTCATTACCCGGATAAAAATCTTTATAAGGCCATGCTTCATCATTCAACCGGTCGCGGGGAGCATTGGGGTTCCAGACCCAGATCAGGTTATTCAATTTATGGTGATGGGTCAGGTAGTTGTACATCATGATCCATAATCGTTTAAATCCCTGTTCTCCGGGTTGGTTGCACCACCAGAACCATACTCCGTTCATTTCGTGATAGGGGCGCCAGAGAACGGGGATTCGAGCTTGCTGCAGCACTTTCAGGTGAACGGCAATTTTGTCGACGCCCACTTTCCATGCATCATTCAGGGGGGTTCCTTCAGTTGTCAGCTCATTCCATGCTTCCGGAGTCGGGCGGTTTTCCATTGCCCAGATCGATGAACCATCGCAACAATCGCCATCGGTAGGAAAGCACCCGTGCCACATTAGGGTAATGATATGCCCCTCAGCATGACGGATTTTTATCTCCTCCACCATTCTCTTGCGTGCCTCTTCCATGGTGATATCCAAAAATTCAAAAGGGGTATCGGGAGCAGAAAGGTTTAATGGTCCGCAATGCTGATACCCGGGAGCTGATTCCCCCTCAGCACACCAGCTGAAATCAGAACCCCAGATAACTGCCTTCTTCCCGGTCAGCTTTTCCAGCTGGTCAGTGTATGCAGAATCTTTCCCGCAAAAATTATGCTGCCCCGAAAGTGTGTATGTCCCGCTGATATCCTGGATAAACCGGTATAAATTCCGGGCTTCTGTTGTGGCATCCGGATTCACCAAAGGTATGTATTTACTTCTTTCACTCTCCTGATCGCAGGAAATGAATGCCATAAAGAAAAGTATGATCAACATCTTCATTTTCTGCATATGCTTAATGCTTTATATATTAAGAGACTGTTTTAAATTTATCCATTTATTCTATTTTGCGACTTTTTCACTCATACTGCTGCAAAATATCCTTAAATAGCTATGGCTATTCGCGTCAATTTTGCCTTGTCTGAGCAAAAAACAGATCAAAATATTTCTAACCTGTTTAATTCATGCGTTTAGTTTGATGCAGATGCAAGGCGCCGGAACCCGCAGGCATAGTTATCTATTTCAAGGGTTTCGCAACGAAGCAGATGCATTGAAATAAACGCACTTGTGAAAAATGTTTTTCGTTCATCTGTATTATAAATCATTTGCAAATAACACTTTACCAATTCAAAAATATTTTTTATGAATTAAACAGGCTAAAAAACAAAATCAAAACTGTCTCTAAGTATTTCTTAAAAACGGATATTTTTCAGAAATGCTCCGCTCGATTGCAGGCAACCCATAGGATCAGGTTCTTTGTCACGTTCAACAAAATAGTGTTTAATGCCCTGATTTTTCGCTTCTCTGAAAATGGGTTTAAAGTCGATAATCCCGGACCCCGGGCACATAAAGTCCTGGTCAGGTCCTGAGGCCATATCTTTCACATGGAGGACTGGAAATCTTCCTGCATACTTTTTTAAAACCTCCAGTGGATCACCACCTCCTTTTTTTACCCAGTAGATGTCCAGTTCACATTGTACCAGTTTTGGATCGGTATGGTTCATCAGGTAATCAAATGGCAGACCTTCTTCCATCTGATGAAACTCCTTATCGTGGTTGTGCCACAGCAGGGTTAATCCGTTGGCTTTTGCTTTGACTCCCAGGTCATTCAGTATGTCGGCCGACTTTTTACAATCATCCAGCTTAAATGGTCCACCTACCAGCCAGGGCCAGTAAATGACAAAATACTTATACTTCAACTCGTTGTATTCATCAAAATATTTTTGTGGATTTTTGGTCAGCGGATCCAGACTTGTTCCACCAGTAACAGGCTTGATGCCAATTTTTTTGCAATATTTGAGGAATTCTTTTGGTGAGGATGCAAAGTTACTTCCACCTTCGAGTTCTGTGAAACCAAAATCAACTGCTTTTTGCAGGGTTCCTTTCCAGTCATTTTTCATGAATTCTCCGGCTATGCCAGAAATGAATCCAAAATTTTTAAGTCTGCTTTTTCCTTTGGCAGCCAGGGAGATCAACGGACTGGCGGTGAGCATTCCAACGGTTGCAGCTGCACTTGTTTTGATAAAATTTCTGCGTGTATTCATCATGTTTATAATTATATAATTCTGGTAAAAAAAATTAAACTACCGGAAGTTTCCAGGGTTTGCGGTATTCTGGGGTGATCAGTTCGTTGGCTTTTTTGGAGTTGGTGAACCGGTTTTTAGCATCATCCCATTCCAGAACAGTTTCCCCGGTTCGGGCTGCAATATTGGCTATGTGCACATGCACTGCAGCTGCTCTGCCTATTTCCGGAGGACAGGAAGGGGTATTTCTTGTTTTTATACACTCCAGGAAATTGTCGACATGCTCGCGATGGGACTCTTTCCCTTTCGTGTACTGTACTTCATCCGTTTTCATAGCTTTTTTCTGTCCGTCCCATTCAGGGTACAGGTGGTATTTACTTCTGTCGGCTACCAGAGTTCCTTTTTCACCAATGAACTGTATCCCATAGGGTGATTCATAAGGTCCGTTTTGAATGCCTGCTGTCAGGTCGTAGTGAATCACAAAATCTTTTTTGGGATAGATAATATTCATGG
This sequence comes from Mariniphaga sp., assembly GCA_028702595.1. Lineage (GTDB taxonomy): Bacteria > Bacteroidota > Bacteroidia > Bacteroidales > Prolixibacteraceae > Mariniphaga. The sequence goes on from JAQVON010000010.1 coordinate 42,837, forward strand.
TGTCGAATGTTTCACGGGCCATTTTCTGTTTTGAAAGGTTGGCAGCATAGGTGATCACTCTTTCCGGACCTGTTGTCACATCTTTAGCCCACAATCCCATATCAATCAGATGAACGCCCCAGTCGGACATTAAGCCACCACCATAGTCCCAGAAATGACGCCAGCTACCATGAAAACGTGCCTGGTTAAATGGACGCTCGGGGGCTGGCCCCAACCAGAAATCGTAATCTACCCCGGCAGGAACAGGAGAGTCCGGTACCCATTGAGCTCCAAGTCCATAGTTGAAATTGGCCCAGATATTTATCTTACGTAAGGTTCCGATCTCCCCCGACTTGATCAGGTTCATGGAGTCGATAAATATTTTCCCATCGCGCTGCTGTTGTCCAACCTGAACAATCCGGTTATAACGTTTAGCTGCCTTTACCATTAAATTGCATTCCCCAATGGTGTTGGCCATGGGTTTTTCAACATAAACATCCTTGCCGGCCTGACAGGCATCAACGGTAATCAAACAGTGCCAGTGATCAGGAGTGCCAATGATCACCGCATCAATGTCTTTACGCTCCAATACCTTGCGGTAATCTTTCATGGGCTCGGGTGCCTGGCCATAATCTTTTTTTACAATATCAATCTTTTCTTTCAAAACATTTTCATCTACATCACAAATGGCTACACATTTTACCATACCGGTATCTAAATGATGTTTTAAAATGCCAAATCCCATATTTCTGGCTCCTATGAGTGCCACATTCACCTGGTCTGATGATGCAATACCCGATGACCAAACCTTTTCTGGAATTACTGTGGCTGCTCCAATGGCTGATGCAGTAAGGGCTGCTTGTTTAATAAATCTTCTTCTTGATGGATTCATACTATTTTAAATTATGTTTATTTTCAATGTTTTATGTTATTCCGGAGTGTAAACCCAAACACCTGAATCGGGAAACTTGTCCAGGTAATTATACTGAGCGCCAAAAGCTTCAGTTTTATTGTCGAAAATATCGATTCCAACCAGGAAATATTTGCCTTTCTTCCCCAAATGATAAGGTTCATATCCCTCTTTTTTCATTTGGAGAAAGAATTTTTCTGCATTTGAAGCTTTGGTAAAACTACCCCCAATGAGGTAAAACCTCTCCTGAACGGGAATGATAAACGCGGTAGAGTCCAGACTAAATCCCGGGACTTCCATTGTGTCTTTCTCCGTTACAGAAGCAGAATCCCATTCCAGCGTATCAACGGGCACAACAGGTGCGATGTCGTTCAGTGTTTCTTTCACAGGTTCTTCAGGAGGGTCAATACTGACATCCGGGGAAGAAGCGGATTGCTTGTTGTGATCGTGGATCAGAAAAAACAGTCCGGCAGCAATCATCAGAAGTAAGACAGCCAGGATCCATGGCCATAATTTTTTCTTTTCCTTCTGATTGTCTGCCTGTATTGGAGGGGGGATATCGGGCGGTGAATCTGGTTGGGGCTCCGGACTGTGTCCTTGTATTTCCTGCAATTCATTGAATTCTTCTATTGCCGGAACCTCCTCCTCCTTTTCTAGCTGGATTTCTTCGGTTTGTATGCTGCTTTTTTCATCCCACAGGGAGGCCGGCTCAAGTCCGAAAGCATCTGTTAGCAGGTTGTCTTTTTCTTGTAATTCAAAAATAATTTCTTGATTTTCATCTTGATAGAGAATTCCCAGCCCCCTCAAGATGACTTGTTCTCCTTTATCGAGCTGATATAAGATCTTTTGCAGCTCCTGGTTAATGATTCTTTTTGCTTCAGCGTTTGATACGTCCTCCGTGACACTGATCTGTTGCATTAATAGTCCATCATCGGTCTTAATCCTGGAATTGAATTTCACCTCTTTGGCGGGGGGAAGGATTATCCCGTGTTCTTCATCCATCTGAGCAGGATGATACGTGCTTATAAAGGCTCCTAATCCTGGAAATATTGCTGTTTCGTGTTCTAACAAAAGACTTTTAATGTATTTGCCTAAGTTCATCAACGATTTTTTGGGTAAAATTAATAAAACATCTGTTTGTTCAAAGTTTAAGTTTCATTAAAAACAGTTTAAACTTTGTAATATTGGACATGAAATACTATTAAATTTTTAATTTTACCGAAGAAATATTAAGAATGGATAAGAGTGTTTTGGTTACCGGCGGTACCGGTTATATAGGGTCGCACACTGTTGTTGAATTGCAGGAAGCGGGATACATGGTGAAAGTAGTGGATAACCTGTCGAATTCTTCCATTGATGTTCTGGATAATATTGCAAAAATTACCGGAATAAAGCCTGAATTTGAAAATTTTGATTTGGCTGATCGCAAGAAAACCAACGATTATCTCCAACGGAATAGAGATATTGGTGCCATCATTCATTTTGCCGCTTCAAAAGCGGTTGGTGAATCGGTAGAAAATCCCTTGCTTTACTACCGGAATAATCTGGTTTCGCTCATGAACCTACTGGAATGTCAGTTGAAATATGACATCCCGCATATTGTTTTTTCTTCCTCCTGTACTGTTTATGGTCAGCCCGATAATCTTCCGGTTACGGAGGATACTCCCAGAAAGGAGGCAGAGTCCCCTTATGGAAATACCAAACGGATCAATGAGGATATTCTCAGGGATACCATTGCCGTAAATTCGCAGTTACGGGGGATTGCTCTCCGTTATTTTAATCCGATCGGTGCACATTCTTCCGCATTAATCGGTGAGTTACCTTTGGGAGTTCCCCAAAACCTGGTTCCGTTTATTACGCAAACGGCTGCCGGGGTCCGGGATGAGCTGAAGGTTTTTGGTGACGATTACAGTACCCCTGACGGATCAGCAATACGGGATTATATCCATGTGGTTGACCTGGCTAAGGCTCATCGGGTGGCAATAGAAAGAATGATCCAGGGGAAAAACAAAAAGAATTATGAAGTTTTTAATCTTGGCACTGGCAAGGGAGTATCGGTGCTGGAAATGGTTAATGGATTTGAAAAGGTTACAGGGGTAAAATTAAAATACAGTATTGTTGGACGTCGCCCGGGCGATATTGAAAAAATTTGGGCCAACACAACCTTTGCCAACAAGGAATTGGGCTGGAAAGCTGAAAAAGGACTGGAGGAAACACTTTTGTCGGCATGGAAGTGGGAGAAACGCGTGCGGGGAATGTAGAGACAAGGCATGCCTTGTCTCTACAGAAATGAATAATTTAACAGCAAAATAATGAAGACTATTCTTATTACCGGCGGAGCCGGCTTTATCGGTTCACATGTAGTTCGTTTATTTGTGAATAAATATCCTGATTATAAGATTGTCAATCTGGATAAACTTACTTATGCCGGCAACCTGGCAAACCTGAAGGATGTTGAGAAAAAGCCAAACTATGAGTTTATTAAGGGCGATATCGTTGACAGCGAATTTATTTTGAAATGCTTTGAAGAGAAAAAATTTGACGGCGTTATTCACTTAGCGGCCGAGTCACACGTTGATCGTTCTATTTCAAATCCGATTGAGTTTGTAAACACCAATGTTATTGGTACGGTAAACCTGCTGAATGCTGCCCGGTATTTATGGAAAGATCCTGTAGATAAAAGATTTTACCACATTTCTACCGATGAGGTTTATGGATCATTGGGTGAAGAGGGGATTTTCACCGAAGATACCCGGTACGATCCCCATAGCCCCTATTCAGCTTCCAAAGCAAGTTCTGACCATTTTGTCCGTGCATACCAAGATACGTATAACCTGCCAATTGTTATTTCCAATTGCTCCAATAATTATGGTTCCTATCAATTCCCGGAAAAACTGATTCCACTATTTATCCATAATATAAAAAACAGAAAACCCCTGCCTGTTTATGGGAAAGGTGAGAATGTACGTGACTGGCTCTGGGTTGATGACCATGCTGCTGCCATCGATGTGATCTTTCACAGGGGAAAATCAGGCGAAACTTACAATATTGGAGGGTTTAATGAATGGAAAAATATTGACCTTATCCGATTGATATGTCGTGTGATGGATAGCCGGTTGGGAAGACCGGCAGGTGAATCGGAGAAGCTCATTACCTATGTAAAGGACCGTGCCGGCCACGATTTACGATATGCTATTGATGCTTCCAAAATAAAAAATGAGTTGGGATGGAAACCTTCTCTGCAGTTCGAGGAAGGCATTGAAAAAACGATCGACTGGTATCTGGAAAACGAAGAGTGGTTAAATAACGTCACCTCAGGCGACTACAAGAAATATTACGAAGAGCAGTATATAAAAAGATAATTCCGGTTATTTTTTCGACTACTACCCCAGTTCTTTTGCCGGGTCCCAAAAGTGTTTTTTAAAGTGGATGATTTGATCTTCTTTTATTTTTACCCCTTCATTTTCAAGGAGTTCTTTCATGGCATCAGGAGTGTCAAAATGATACTTCCCGGTGAGTAGCCCGTTGCGATTAACAACGCGGTGTGCAGGTACGAATTCAGGATAACTGTGGGAGGCGTTCATCGCCCATCCGACCATTCGCGCCGAACCTGCTGTGCCTAAATAGCTGGCTATGGCACCATATGATGTAACCCTGCCGGGAGGGATCTGTTGAACGACTTCATAAACCTTGCTGAAAAAATCACTCATGGCTGCCTGTTTCTTGCACTTCTTCCGAAACTTCGGTAATCATCCTTCTCAAATTCTATTTCCGGCTCCTCCCAGGTGCTGTTGTTAAGTCTGAAGGCCAGGTATTTAATGGGAATTCCCCTGCTTCGCCACTGCTTTTCATAATAGGTTTGGATCTGCAGGGTGTCATTCAGAAATTCTGATTTATAGAGATCATTTGTTTTGGCAAGCAGTTCAAAGCTATTCAAATGAACCAGCATACTTGTGTAGGAGTATTGGTAATTGCTGTCGGTTTTCAGATGAATGATACCGTTTTTTTTCAGGATTTGCTGGTATTTTTTTAGAAAATGGGTCGAGGTCAGTCGTTTGCGTGTTTTTCCCATCTGCGGATCGGGGAAGGTTAGCCAAATCTCTTCTACTTCCTCAGTGTTAAAAAACTGTTCAATAAATTCAATGTTCGTCCGCAGAAAACCTACATTTTTCAGTCCATTGTTTTGTGACGTTTTAGCTCCACTCCACATTCTGGCTCCTTTAATATCGACTCCGATAAAGTTTTTATCCGGCCATTTTTCTGCCTGTTCAACGGTATATTCACCTTTGCCACATCCAAGTTCCAGTATGATTGGGTTTCCATTATGAAAAAACTTCTCCCCCCATTTCCCTTTTAAATAGAAGTCTCCATTATCTGTTGTAATAAAAGGAGCCTGAACGACCTGTTCAAATCCTTTCATTTCTTCGAATTTCTTTAACTTATTTTTTCCCACTGATTTTTGATTTTTCAAGTCTTACCCCCACGTCATGGATTCCTGTAAGTACCTCTTTTCTCATACCTTGTTGAATAGAAATGGAGTATTCACCTGCAACCGGGAACCAGAAATTTCTCTTGTAATTTGTTTGGAGTGTCAGGATCCCTCCAAGTCCTTCACCTAGCCATCGACCTGAAGGTTCTGCCAGTGCCAGCTCAAACGTATCCCGGATCATTTTCCCTCCGGGTTGTGTGATTTCAACAAACAGCCACAAATTACTATATTCATAGTTCTTTTCGTGACGAATCTGGATTTGCAGATGATAATTCTGCAATGAATCTGTAACGGGAATAGTAAACACAACGAGAGAATCTTTATGCCATCCACTGTTCCCTATTTTCTGATACTGGTCGAACACTCTGCCCGAATCACAAGCAGTAAATGCTGTTAAAGAGAGCAATAGCAGAAATAGAGCAGGGGTTTTCGGATTCATTTTATTTTTGTTTTTCTTTTCCAGTTGGGATTTTGATTCGATTTTTGTGATGAATTCCTTCGTTTTTTCTTTCGAGGTTTTGATTTGGGCTGGTTAAACCGGTTAATGTCTTCTTGTCCAACCATATTCAGGAAAGTATCCTCTTTTTTTATGGTTGTTGCAACATCTTCAAAACCCAGTTTTTCCGGTTTTTTCCCTGCCCGGTTCATTTTTTGAATTTTTTTCACTGTATCAACAGGAAGGGAAACAAGGGCTGATGGGGCATCGCCTCTTTTTGAGTACCAGTAGATTCCTTTAAAAATATCGGCTTTCAGGAAATAATACTCCCCAAATTCTGTCAGCAAAGGAATGTTGTTTGGAGGGAAATTTTTTTGTGCATCGATATAGGAATCGATTTCAAAATTCAGGCAACATTTTAGTTTTCCGCATTGTCCTGCCAGTTTTTGTGGATTGAGGGATATTTCCTGATATCGTGCAGCGTTCGTTGTTACCGAAACAAACCCTGGCATCCAGGTAGAACAGCACAGTTCACGTCCACAGGGGCCAATTCCTCCTATTCGTCCTGCTTCCTGTCGTGCGCCAATTTGTTTCATCTCAATCCGGATACGAAAGGTGTCGGCAAGCACCCGGATCAATTGGCGAAAATCAACTCTCCCGTCGGCTATATAGTAAAAAATAGCTTTTGTACAATCACCCTGATACTCAACATCCCCAATCTTCATATCGAGTTTTAAATCAGCAGCAATTTTCCTCGCCTGGATCATGGTTTCATGTTCCAGGGTAATTGCTTCTTTCCACTTATCGATATCAACCGGACGGGCAAGTCTGTATATTTTCCTTAATTCCCCGTTTAGGGTGGTTGCTTTATATTTTCTCATTTGGTAAGTAACCAGCTCGCCTGTGAGGGATACAATGCCAATGTCATGACCCGGACTGGCTTCCACTGCAACAATATCACCTGGGTTCAGCTTTAGCTTGTTGACATTGCGAAAATAATCTTTACGCGTATTTTTAAACCTGACCTCAACGGCATCAAAATCATCATGAACCGGAGGCATATCTTTCATCCAGTCAGTAGTATGTAACTTATTGCAGTTGCAACAACTGGAACTGCATAATCCTCTTTCAATTGTGTCTAAATTTTCCATAAAATGTAATTCTGATAAAGGAAAAATGAATGATCCCTATTTTTGCTTTACCGATACAAAAATAGTGATTAATACCAATTGGGTGATGAAAAGGACGTTAAAATGAGTTTTTATCGTTTTATTAGTCTCACCATCAGAAGAGCAGTGTCCAGAAATATAATCCGGGGATTTCCATTCATGGAGATATGCTGGATGCCGAGTTCAAAGGCTTGGGCAAATGGAACAATGTTTCGTTCATTGATATACGGAGCAAATTTTTCTCCCCAGATCATTTCTTTTTCGTTCAGGTAATTCAGGCGTTGTTGTTTAATATTCATCACAAAATATTCCCGGATTAATCGCAGTGCAAAGGCGAAGAATGCTTTTTGTCTGTCTCTTCCCAGGGATGCCATTTCTTCAGCCCAACGGGTGAGTTCAAATACGCTGCGCTGGTAAGCAAATCGCATCATCTCCTGGAATTTAGCAAAAAAGAACACCGAGTTTTCATCGGGATTTATGTATTCCAACGCCGTGATGAAATTTCCATTGGCAAGGTGTATTACATCTTCGATTTGTTCCGGCGGGCATTCTCCTTTGGCCTCCAGTGCTTTTCTCAAAGAGTTGTTGTCTATAAAGGGGACTTTTATTCGTTGTGTTCGTGAACGAATAGTTCCGATCACCGCTTCTTCATCTTCGGTCAGTAAAAGAAAAAGGGTTTTGGCGGGTGGTTCTTCTATGAGTTTGAGCAGTTTATTGGAGCAGGCCTGATGCATTTTTTCTGGAAGCCAGATGATCATAATCTTGTATTCTGACTCAAAGGGTTTCAGGTTCAGCTTGCGCATGATGACATCACTTTCCTTTTCATAAATCAGTCCCTGTGCATTTTCGTTTTCCAAAAATCCCAGCCATTGACTCAGGGTGAAATAGGGTGTTTTTTGTACCATTTCCCGCCATTTGGACAGAAAATCATCAGAAACGGGCTTGTTCAATGCTTTGGTTGTAAAAACCGGAAATACAAAATGCAGGTCAGGATGAGCCAGTTTGTTGTATTTTTTACAGGAAGGACAAGTGCCGCAAGAATCCGTCTCACCCCGGTTTCTGCACGAAACATACTGAGCAAAAGCCAATGCCAGGGCAAGTTTGCCCGTTCCCTCCGGGCCGGTAAACAGGATGGCATGACTGATCCGTTCCTCTTTTACCGAATGGATGAGTCTTTTTTTTATTTGCTCCTGACCAACTACTTCTTTGAAATGCATGGTTCAAAAATAATGGTTTTTAAATGTATTTAGGCACGGATTGCCGGCATTCTTATAAATTTGTAAATTTTTCGGACATACCTGGGATCAGGAATCTCATGCCCGATATATTTTTTATCTTTGATTAAATTTATTGAATCCATTAAAAACGAATAAAATGCAAACAATTCACAACTACAATTTTTCTGGAAAAAAGGCTTTGATCCGGGTGGATTTTAATGTGCCTTTGAATGAAAATTTCGAGATAACTGACGATACCCGCATTCATGCGGCACTTCCAACGATCAGGAAAGTCATGGAAGCCGGAGGTTCACCGGTGATCATGTCCCATTTTGGCCGCCCAAAGAATGGCCCGGAAGATAAATTTTCCATGCGTCATCTGGTTGGACATCTGAGTAAATTGCTTGGAGTAGAAGTAAAGCTGGCTCCCGATTGTATCGGTGATGAGGTGAAGAAAATGATTGCTGCGCTGAACCCTGGTGAAGTGTTGATGCTTGAAAATCTCCGCTTTCATAAAGAAGAGGAAAAAGGGGATGAAGCGTTTGCTCAAAAGTTGGCCGAAAACGGAGATTGCTGGATCAATGATGCTTTTGGAACAGCTCACCGTGCGCATGCTTCTACGGCAGTGATTGCTAAATTTTTTCCTCATGACAAAATGTTTGGTTACCTGATCGAAAGTGAAGTGGAAAGTCTGGATAAGGTGGTGAGAAATCCGAAACGCCCCTTGACAGCCATTATGGGGGGAGCTAAAGTTTCCTCCAAAATTACCATCATCGAAAACCTGCTAAGTAAAGTTGACAATCTGATTCTGGGAGGAGGCATGACCTATACGTTTGTTAAGGCAAGAGGCGGAAACGTTGGGAACTCTATATGTGAGACCGATTTTTTAGATACAGCCCGAAATATTGAAAAACTGGCCAAAGAAAAAGGAGTAAATCTCATCATGGCTACCGATGTGGTTGCTGCGGACGACTTCAATGAAAATGCCAATACAAAGATTTTATCAGCCGATCAGATTCCTGATGGGTGGCAAGGACTTGATGCCGGCCCTGAAAGCATTGCACGATTTAAAGAGGTTATTGAAAAATCTGCTACCATTTTATGGAACGGTCCGGTAGGTGTTTTTGAAATGGATAAATTTGCTGAAGGCTCAAAAGCTGTGGGGAATGCCATCGTGAGAGCTACCGAAAAAGGAGCATTCTCCCTGGTTGGAGGTGGTGACTCAGTGGCTTGTGTGAATAAATTTGACCTGGCTGACGGAATATCCTATATTTCCACCGCAGGTGGAGCTCTGCTTGAATACCTCGAAGGAAGAGTACTCCCGGGAGTTGCAGCAGTGAGAGGAGAATAGAAGATTTTTTTGTTAACGAGAAGTTAAAAATTAATTGCTAAAGACCCGGAGCTATGAACTCCGGGCCTTTTTAATGTTTCCGGTTCTTTAAAAAAGCAGCTCTCTTGCAACAGGATTATTTAGATTCTCTCCTTTATATGTGCCCTTTAATATATCAGCAGTCCGGCAGGAGAAATATCAGAAAGATTGAAAATATTTTCTTCGTCCGATGAGGTTGTATATTTTTTCAACAATCGGTTAATGTTTGGTAAAAATTACCGTTTTTTTTCTGTTTTTCGGAAATCATCTCATTATATTATGATTTTGCCTAAATCATGTTATGTCTGAGTTGAATGGATTTTTGTATTTTCACGCCGTAAAAACCTGATAAAATGCCAAAAATATTTTCACTCGACAAACGGTTTATAAGGGTATTGTTGTTGGAAGGTATTCATCCTTCTTCTGTAAAAAACTTCCAGGACGCCGGTTACTCCAACATTGAATATTTGAAAACCGCACTTGATGGAGAAGAGCTGGAACAAAAGATAAAAGACGTTCATATCCTGGGTATTCGTTCACGTACGCAGCTTACCCCACAGGTGTTAAAAAAATCCAAAAAGTTGTTTACTATTGGTTGTTTCAGTATCGGAACCAATCAGGTTGACTTACCGGCAGCCACGCAACTGGGGATACCGGTTTTTAATGCTCCGTTTTCAAATACTCGGTCGGTTGCTGAACTGGTCATTGCTGAAATTATCCTTCTTATGCGTGAAGTACCCGTGAAAAATGCAGCAGCCCACCGGGGGAACTGGATGAAAACGGTCGGGAACTCATTTGAAGTCAGAGGGAAAAATTTGGGCATTGTTGGGTATGGTCATATTGGTTCCCAGGTCTCCATACTGGCAGAAGCGATTGGGATGAATGTACTGTATTTCGATATTGAAAAAAAATTAAGTCTGGGGAAAGCTTACGCTTGTGGATCTCTTCAGGAACTGTTGAAGAAGTCGGATGTGGTTACTCTTCATGTTCCGGAAAATGAAAGTACCCGGAATATGATTACAGCCAGTCAACTAGCCTTGATGAAAAAGGGTGCTTTACTTATCAATGCCTCCAGGGGAACAGTAGTCGATTACTCTTCCCTTGCTGAATATTTGAAAAACGGACACCTCGCAGGAGCCGCTGCTGACGTTTTTCCCGAAGAACCAGCATCCATTCACGAAAAATTCTATTCCCCGCTACAAGACTTTGACAATGTTTTGTTAACTCCTCATATAGGCGGAAGCACACAGGAAGCTCAGGAGAATATTGGCCTTGAAGTATCAGAGAAGCTCATCCGATACAGCGATAACGGTTCAACTGTGGGGGCTGTTAATTTCCCGCAGGTTTCCATCCAACCCAACTATAAAAAACAGCGGTTCCTGCATATTCATAAAAATGTGCCCGGCTTGCTGAAAAACATCAACTTTGTATTTACCAATAAGGGAATCAATATTGCTGCACAATACCTGCAAACTGATGTCGAAATCGGTTATGTGATCATCGACGCCGAATGTAATAACTGCGATAAAATTTTAAAGGAACTAAAAGCAATACCCAATACCATACGGGCGAGGATGTTGTATTAATTTGAAGCATAAGCTGCCCCGCTGCCCGTTGAGTGGTTTTTATAGTAACTTCCAATCAGGGAAAATGCGCTGTTTGAAGAAAGTTGTATTTGTGAATTCTCCTTATTCCGGAGAGTAACATTCATTTTCAACCTTAAGAAATGAGAAAGCTAAAAGAGAAACTTTACGAGGTCATTTTCGAAGCCGATACCCGGGCTGGCAAGATTTTTGATGTTTTATTGCTTGCGGTCATACTATTCAGTGTCATTTTAGTATTGCTGGAAAGTGAACCGGGAATCAGAAAGCACTACCACCAGATCTTTGTGCTGCTGGAATGGATCATTACAGGAATTTTTACGGTGGAGTATATCATACGTATCCTGATTGTCCGTAAACCCTGGCGATACCTTTTTAGCTTTTATGGAATCATTGATTTTCTCTCTATCATACCCACCTATCTGGGGCTTTTTATTGTCAGCTATCAGAGTTTGTTGGTAATTAGGGCAATACGATTGTTGCGTATATTCCGGATTTTCAAACTTCCGCGTTATACAGCTGCCGGCCGCAGCCTGATGCGAGCTATTTGGAATAGCAGGGAAAAGATCAGTGTCTTCATTTTTTTTATCACTATCCTGGTGGTTGTAACCGGAACAATCATGTACCTGGTAGAAGGAGAGGAGGGAGGATTCAGAAGTATTCCGGTGAGTATTTACTGGGCAATTGTAACTATGACTACCGTTGGATATGGTGATATTAGCCCGATAACCCCGTTGGGACAATTCCTGGCCAGCATGGTTATGATCATGGGGTACGCAATTATTGCTGTACCTACAGGTATAGTTACTGCAGAAATGATCAAACCTTCTGTTCATAAAAACACCCAGGTTTGCCCGGAATGTATGTTTGACAAGCATGATGATGATGCTCTTTTTTGTAAAAAGTGTGGATCCGAACTGAATCCCGAAAGATAGCGTTTCAACTGCTGACTTTTTGAGATCGTGTTGGAAGGAAAGCTTGTTGAAAGTTATTAACAGTTTTTCTTTCTGTAAAAGCAATTCAGACAGGTATGGGAAATCAATCGGTTCAGCTGTTGCATCCAGGGCATTGTACCATGTCATGTGGGGATAACACAGGACGGATTGTGGATATTTAAATAGGGTAAAAGAATACCAGTGCGTGATATTATTTATTTTTGTGAATCAAAAGAATAACTTTACAATGAAACGAGCATGAGGATTTATGACATAAACCATCAGGATAAAATTAGGGGAGTTCTGTCTTATACCTTAGGAAACAAATCATTTTATTAAGATGAAACAATATTTGCAGCTTCTGGACACAATTTTAGAAAAAGGTGTTGAAAAGAAAGATCGTACAGGAACAGGTACGGTCAGTATTTTCGGATACCAGATGCGGTTTGATCTGGGAGAAGGATTTCCCATCATTACCACGAAAAAGTTGCATTTAAAATCGATCATTCATGAGTTGCTTTGGTTTTTAGCCGGAGATACAAATGTCAAATATTTACAGGATCATGGTGTTCGTATATGGAATGAATGGGCCGATGAAAAAGGTGAACTTGGTCACATATATGGATATCAGTGGCGGAGTTGGCCTGCACCTGACGGAAGTCACATCGATCAGATAAGCCAGGTGTTAGATTCCATAAAAAACAATCCCGATTCCCGCAGGCATATAGTCAGTGCCTGGAATGTTGGGGATCTGGATAAAATGAACCTGCCGCCTTGTCATGTCCTGTTTCAGTTTTATGTTGCTGCAGGTAAACTCTCCTGTCAGCTGTATCAGCGCAGTGCTGATGTGTTTCTTGGTGTCCCTTTTAATATTGCTTCCTATGCTCTGTTGACCCTGATGATGGCGCAGGTAACCGGTCTTGCTCCCGGAGATTTTGTTCATACATTTGGTGATGTGCATATCTATTCCAACCACATCGATCAGGTAAAACTGCAACTATCCCGGGAACCCTACTCTTTACCTGAGATGAAAATCAATCAGGAGGTAAAAAGTATTTTTGCCTTCCATTATGATGATTTTGAATTATCAGGATATCAGGCACATCCGCATATTAAAGGAGAGGTGGCAGTATAATGATTAGGGTACAACCAGGTCTCAGACCTGATTGTACAATAAATTGATTTGATATGATTTATAAGAATATTTCCATCATAGTAGCCATAGCTGAGAATTTTGCCATTGGTAAGGACAACGATTTACTTTTTCATCTGCCCAACGATTTGAAGCATTTCAAGGAGATTACCACGGGTCACAGTCTGATTATGGGCAGGAATACTTTACTTTCCCTGCCCAAATGGCCGCTGCCTAAGCGTCGCCATATTGTTATTACGGATAATTCTTGTGACACTTTCCCGGGATGTGAGGTCGTTTATTCCATCGAAGAAGCCCTGGAAAAAGTGAAAGATGAACGGGAAGCATTTGTCATTGGTGGGGGAATGGTTTACCGGCAATTTTTTCCACTGGCCGGAAAATTATACCTTACCCTGGTGCACAGGACATTCGAGGCTGATGTATTTTTCCCGGAGATCGATTTCTCAGCATGGAATGAAATATCCCGCAAAGATTTTTTTGACGAAAAAAACGGTTTTCATTATTCCTATTTGAATCTGATCCGAAAATCGTTGAGTTAACTGATCTTTTCTGGCTCAATATGCCTGATACGGATAATTCAATGACTGTGCTGCCCTAACGGGGTACAAATAATCAAACCATCCCCACATGTCCAAACCTACAGAAATATTACCGGTGGTTTTATTCGATTGCTCCCCTTTTTTTCTACCGGCTGTTTAGGAAGGTTGAGGTTAAGTAAGGCTGGTTTCCATCCGGTTTCCGGCAATATCCACAGCAGCTACCAGAATTTTATTGCCTGGGTTTTCCGTTTCAAATACAAACGGTTTGCTTTTTAATGTTTGCGGTTGGTGTTGCACCTTCCCGGAAAATTTTCCATCAATGATCACCTCGTAGTGCGAAAGCGGTTCATCACCCGCATATGCTGTTTGCCAGGTGATTCTGTTTTTTCCCTCTTTTCTCAGCATGCGTGGTCCAGCAATGAATTCTTCCTTTCCCATTTGGAAGTAGTTGGTTTTGCCATTTTTTACAGCTGCCGCCATCTGTTCGATTTTAACCCGTTCATCAGCTGTAAGTCCGTTGGGTTCAATCTGGCAGGCATAGAAGTTTTGTACCAGCTGGCATTTCATCGGATCGTCGTCGATATGGCCGATTCCGATGATTAAAGTATGTACTCCGGGAGTGGTAAGTGAATATTCAATGAGCGGCCGGCTGGGAAGGCCGGGTTTTCCTACTTCCATGTACACATGTTCCGGATTTTTCGACCAGATAGGTTCCTTATGATACATGGCTGCATCGGCAAAGGTTTTCATGCCGATGATTCCCATTCCCTTGGCTTCGGCAACCGGGATGACGTTATGTTGCATGTTGAACATCAGGCGATCGTTGGCATTGATGGCAATCAGCATGCCTTCCAGGATTCCCCATTCATCACGTTGGATGATATCAATCATGGCCGGTGGATTGTTGTGACCTGAAAAGCCGATATGTTTGATCAGCTTTTCGTTTCTGGGATTCATCCCGGTTAAATTGGTTCCGTCGCGTAAATCACGAAGGGCAACCAGGGCACCGAAATTCCCGTTAGGATCAAGAGGGGTCTCCAGTCCTTCGTAGAGGACATCCACCTCAGCAGTGTTATTCAGAGTGTGTATCAGCACCATGTCGAGATAAGCTCCTTCAGGGTAATTGCCATCCCCATCGCCAAAAAGCTGCGTGAGCGACCGTTTTACATCATCCACTGCACAACGTACATCTTTCCCGTTCGACCAGTTCGCTATTCCTTCCCGTTGAGGCCAACCAGGATTACCCCAGCGCATGGCTGTTTTGCTGGTAAGCCAGATGGATTTACGTAACTCTTCGTTATACACCGTTTCCCCGGGGATCAGGTTGAGTTTTTTGAATGCCTTGTTGTAGTTCAACTGACTTCCGGCATAACCGTTGGATGTATCGAAGTAGTTGACACCCAGCTCAAATGCTTTCAGAATGATGGGCACCGGATCTACATTTTCCGGAGTCCACTGCAGGGAAGCCTGGCCGCCCAAACCTAAAGTGGTGACCATAAAATCATGTTTCCCAAACTTTCGCTTCATGGGCTCTGGTGTTTTTCCTACGTTGCAACTTCCCAGAGTAATAGTGGACAGAGCAGCTGTGGAAGCTGCAGAAACTTTTATAAAGTTTCTTCTTGATATCGAATATTTTTTATTTGTTGCCATAGCATTAATTTTTTTTAAATATACAAAATTAATGAATATCACAAGATCCAATAATTTAGAACCTATTTAGGCTTCAGGATTTAATCACTCATACCTCCATGCTTCGACCGGATTCTTCGTAGCTGCCCGCCAACTTTGCCAACTCACCGTTAACAGTGCAATTCCCAATGCCAGCAAGCCGGCCAGGGCAAATATCCACCAGCTTAAACTGGTTTTGTAGGCAAAGTTTTCGAGCCATTTATTCATGGCGTAGTACGCAACGGGTGTGGCAATTACAAAAGCAATGGCTACCCATTTTATAAAGTCTTTGTTGAGCATGGTCAGGATTTCTGAAATTCTGGCGCCGTTTACTTTGCGGATGCCGATTTCCCTGGTACGTAATTCGGCAACAAATATGGAAGTACTTAGCAATCCCAGACAACCTATTAACACAGACAAAATAGTTGCGAGCAGGAATACCCTGCCAAATTTGCGGTCTTCTTTATAAAGGTTGGCTAATGTCTGGTCCAGAAAATAATATTCAAAACCGGGAGAGATGACTCATGCAATTTTAGAGTTTTAGAGACTGTTTAAAATTTATCCATTTATTCTATTTTGCGTCTTTTTCACTCATACTGCTGCAAAATTTCCTTAAATAGCTATGGCTATTCGCGGCAATTTTGCCTTGTCTGAGCAAAAAACAGATCAAAATATTTCTAAAAAACAAAATCAAAACAGTCTCTAGATTTCCATGAAAAAATAACTCCGTTTCTCTTCTTTCATGTCAAAGGTATAAATTTTGGAACCCGGGAATCTGCTGAAAAAGGCAAGCATGCCGAAATCGCCGGCACAGAAAAGGCTGTGTACACTCATGACAACCATCCAGAAATTGAAAGCAGGATGACCAGCTGTGAATAGCATGCCGGTCAGAGTTGCCATCTTAACAGCAACAAATGGAGTGAGCGCTACCCGGGTATATTGTTTCCGATTTAATACATGTCGATCGGCTTCGGCATAGAAAATAAATTTTTTGAGGGATCCTCCAATATTTATCCGGGGAGCTCCGGTCCATTTAAGGGCAAGAAAATGCAATAATTCGTGCATGATGATCAGCAGGCTGAAGGAAAAGACCAAGGCGCCCAATGCCCAAAAAAGTGGATTGTTTTCCCCCTGAAAGGAAAGAATCAGCGACCTGACAAAAAAGAATAACCCGGCAAGAATCATTATCCCCTGATAGACCATAAACAGGCGGATTATTTTTCCTCCTGAAGCAAGCTGCTCAAAAATAAAATTTTTGATCTGTTTGTGTTCCGGCCTGGCTAACAATTTAAATTTCTCAGTATGTTGTAATTCACCAATGGTTGGATTGGCCATAACATCTTATTTATAAAGGATAATCTTTAATATTCCCCTGATGTTGAATAAACGGATAACCACTGAAAAGACCAGGGCTCCTGCAATGAGTATTACGTAGCCATAAAACCAGTTCGCGATGGTAGTGGTAAGTTCCGCCAAAAATATTATACCACCTGTGAAAATAATTAGCTGAATAATATACAGGAAGCCGGGTTTCAGTTTAAAAATATAGATCCCCAGGATTAACTGTGCTATTCCGGTGAAGAGCTGGGTTGAAAGGCTTGCATAAGCCGAACCGTAGGCTTGTAGCTTTGGAATGAGGATCAGGTTGAGACCCACATTGAGGATCATCCCGGCAAAAGCCATGATATTCAGTTGTTTCAGGCTTCCATTGGCGGTTAATAAGGTACCAAAAATGTAAGTGGTGGCGATGCCTGTAAAGCCGATCATCAATAAACCAAGGATATCAGATGAATAGGCAGTATTTGACTTATATAACAGGGACATAATCTCGCCATCGTAGTAAACACTGGAAACAGCAATGATAATGGCCGGAATGATGATCATGGTGAAGGAAAGTTTTACCATTTCTCCCACTTGTTCACCTTGTTTGATCATTTTTGAAAATATTGGGAGTAAAAGTCCCGAAACCAGCACTCCAAACATGGAAACAGCATCGAGCAGCCGGAAAGCCTGTGCATAAATGCCTGCCTGCTCCTTTCCCGTAATTCCGGGCAGTAAACGTTCCAGCATAACAGAGTCGATCCGGTTATATAACGACATGAGTAAGATGAGCAGTGCATAAGGATAGGATTTGCGCAGAAATACAACAAAAAATTTCCAGTTAAAATGAATGGAAATCCTGCCGGATTTATGCAAAACAACCGCAAATGTGATGAGAGTAGAAAGAATATAAGCTATGGTTTGGGCGTAAACAAACCAGTTGATATTGAATGGCCTGCCAAGAATGTCGGTATATAATAGTATACTGCAAATGACAATCATCAAGGTACGGTCAAGTACCGACAGGAAACAATCGGTTCGAAATAAATGTAAAGCGGTGATATTTGACCGCAGGTACAGGATAAATGATACAAGAAACTGGTTGAATATGAGAAAAAAGAGCAGATGGAATTGTATTTTGTTGTAACCAATAACAGCGGCAATAATCAGGCTAAAGACAGCATAAACTATAGCCAGTAAAAGTTTTAGGCCGACAATGTTTGATAAATGTTTTGTAAGCAGAAAGTTGTGACGGGCTATGTTCCTGTTGTTGTAGTTGGTAATTCCAACATCAAGCAGGATATTCAGGATCATGGAAAAATTGAAGAGTGCAAAATACAGCCCGTATTGGGCATCACCAACCATATTTTGTACAGTACGATCTATTCCGAAAATCCAGAAAGGCTTAACCAACAGGTTGAGGAGAAGCAGCAGGATCAGGTTTGTTACAAATTTCCGTTTCAAAATTTATCGAAAATCAGTCGGTTAATGAATCAGGTATAAAAAAGAAGTTATTCTTTTTGTGGTAGTATTCAGTATACGGTACCAACTCTTTATTATGCAGAATAAACGTCGAAAATCCTAATTTATTTAAAAAGGAGAAACATTTTTTCCGATTATCGTTTTCCCATAATTCGCAATAGATTATCGGTTTATTCTTTTTAATCAAATTTTCTGCACCTTGTAATACAAAATATTCAAAGTTTTCTACATCCATTTTGATGCCGGTGATTTTTTTCCCCTGATTGGAAAGTTCCTGGAAATCGTCCAGTCGAACCATTGGAACTTTAAATTTTAATCCGGTATTGTTTTCTGTGATGTCTTTATGGATCACATGACTGAGGCCATGCATGGGAACCTTATGAATTACAGGCATCACCATTTCCAGCGTGGTATTCTCATTGCCTGTGGCGATTAAAAACTCCCGGATATTGTTTAACCGGAATTTCTTTTTGATCCGTTGGAGTGTTTCCATATTTACGCTGAGTGGTTCAAATGAAAAGACCTGACTATTGGGGAACTTTTGGGCTAAATAATAACTGGTAACTCCTATATTCGCTCCAATATCCAGCACGATCCCATCATCGGGTAACAAACTCATAAAATGGAAAAAATCTTTTTCTTTTTTATCCCAGCGAATTTTTACAATCACAAACAAGGCAAAAACATACAGGTAAGTTTTAAAACCAAGTGTTTTTTGAAGTATGTATTTTATGAATGTCTTCATCAATTTAAACTTGTTGCAAAGATATTTTATTTCTTATTCTATCGGATTATAATTGCTCATTTTTCATGGGAATTCATGGTCTCTGTCTGTGGAACGGGTACTTTCCCCTGTCAGAGGAAAGTTTGTAAGGAATAATCATCCCAAAAGTTTGTTTTTTTCAGTTTGTTTTTCTTCCCGGGTAATGCCTGGAGTATTCCGGTTCACTTATTTGATTTTTTTATTTACATTCGTTTCTTTTTCCTACTATGAAAATTGCTGTAAATACAAGGTTGCTGTTACGGGGAAAACTGGAAGGAATGGGCTGGTTTTCGTTTGAAACACTGAAGAGGTTGACACAAAACCATCCGGAACATCAGTTCATATTTATTTTCGACAGGCCATATGCTCAGGAATTTATTTTTTCGGATAATATCACTCCTGTTGTGGCTGGTCCTCCTGCCAGGCATCCTTTTTTGTTCTATATCTGGTTCGATTTCCAGATTCCGCGATTATTGAAAAAGTATCAGGCTGATCTGTTTTTATCGCCCGACGGCTATTTGTCACTGCGTACCGATATTCCTCAACTGGCTGTGATTCATGACATTAGTTTTATACACCGGCCCGATGATCTGCCCTGGTTAAAGAGGAGGTATTATAACTGGTTTTTTCCACGGTTTGCCCGGAAAGCCAAAAGAATTGCTACGGTATCCAACTATTCCAAGGAGGATATTGTTCGCTCTTTTCAAATAGAACCGAAAAAGATTGATGTGGTGTATGATGGGTATAATACTAATTTTAAGCCAATTAGTCCTGATTTGCAACAAAAAGTGAGAGAAAAATATTCTGGAGGATTGCCATATTTTTTGTTTGTCGGTGCCTTGCATCCGCGGAAAAATATTGCAGGATTAATGAAAGCCTTCGATGTCTTTAAAAGCAATGAAAACCATTCTGTGAAATTATTGATCGTTGGTGGTGAGATGCATCGAACCAGCGATATTTTTGAAACCTGGGGAAAAATGCGATTTAAAGATGAAGTTGTTTTTACCGGACGAGTTTCAACGAAAGAGTTGATTCACATTTTTGGAGCAGCACTGGCTCTTGCTTATGTTCCCTTTTTCGAGGGTTTCGGCATTCCTATAGCTGAGGCCATGAGTGCAGGTATTCCCGTGATTTGCTCAAATACAACATCCATGCCCGAGGTAGGTGGTGATGCAGTATTGTATGCTGATCCTTATGATGTGGAAGACATAACCAGTGCCTTACAGGAAATGAGCCAAAATCCCCGCTTAAGGAATGAACTCATAGAAAAGGGATTTGAACAGAAGAAAAAATTCAGCTGGGACAATACAGCCCGGCTTTTATGGAGTAGTATAGAGACGATTTTTCTTACTGATTCATCCCACTTAAATCCGTAGCATCGTGTAAACTATCCGGCTATCAGGGTTTTGAGAAAATGGAGTCATCAATATTTTCTTCGAATTTGATTTCGTTAAATACGATAGTGGCAATGCCCATAGGAGTTTTTGATTCAATGGATGTTGCCATCATGATCCCGTCAATTTTTTTGTAATCATTCATATTTTGTTCTACCTCTACTTCTTGTCCCTGAGCGCTGACTTTGGCTTTCACTTTTCGGATCATGTAACTTTCAGCGTCAATAAAGTAGTTTTTTGAATTGCCGTCTTTCCCTGTCAGTTTGATGTTGAACATCGGGGATCCATCTACGTTAACTTTCCCGACCAGGGAGGCGGTGAATCCTTTTTCTGAATAGTTGTATAGCTCTCCGTCAATATTTGCCTGATCCATGGCCTGATCCAGCTGAGGCCCCGACAGGTCTACCGGCTCATTGGAAGGAGGTGCGATCATCCAGCCTTTTTCTCCGTCATAGGCCTGGATGATTTTCATGCCCTGCATCTCCATTTCCATCCTGAATTTATTGGGACGCATCATTTTCATATTCATAGGGATCTCCATACCCATCTGCTTGATGGTAGCCTGAACAGAATAGGTCTTGATATTACTTAACTTCTCCTGCCCAATGGCTTCAAAATGCTTATCAAGAATGTTTTGCAGGCTTTGTGCTTGTGTGTGAGTCCATGCTGACAGAAACAAAATGGTCAATAAGGGTAATAATAATCGATTCATTTTTTAATATTTAAAGATTTGGTTTATAAATAAATCAGTTTATGTTTAGGTTGTAAAGTTACAAAATTGGATAAATAAATGAATCAGAAACAGCTTTTTTCTGTTTTTTATCCAGTGGGAGTAAAATTTTCCTGTATTTTCAGGAATAAAACAGATGGGATTTAGACCCCTAGTTATTTGAAAAGGTAACTGTTATTACTGCATTTTCTGTAGAGCTTACCCACATATTATTGATTTTGTAATACACATTGAGCTCGTTCATTCCGGCAACCTGTTCCGAGTTTCCGTTTAGTTCAATAGAAGTAATCCGGTGTGGTTCCAGAATGATGGATGCAGGAGCGTCAAACCCCACCCCGGGCTGCACAAGTTCCAGCGAGTATTCAATATCGGAAATATTTTCTATTTCAATTGTTTTTGATCCTCTGTTAATGAGTTTGCCAGGATAATTTTTTATCTTGATGGAAGAAAAGAAAAGAGGTTCCAGCAGTCGGGTATTTCCTACCAGTGTATGATTAAAATAGGCGATTGTTCTCCGGTTGAACAAAGCTTCCCTTATTCCTCCTTCGGTACGACTTTTAGCAAACACAAGCGTTAAGGGACGATGCTCATTTTTTACATCATAAACCATGCCTGTTGGGGGATGGATGTCGGTGTTGGAGAATACCGTCAACCGTTTTTCCTTTGCCCAGTCAATAGCTTCGGGGTAGTACTCATTGCTGTTAAAAACTTCAATGCCGTGAAGCAGATCATTTTGCAGAAGTCGGCTGTGATCATTCCACCAGAGTGTGGTGTCAGGTTGCTGGGCTTTCCATCCCGGATGATTCCATAATATGAAAGCACCCTGGTCACGCGCTTCTTTTAAGGCATCAAATACATCATCACGTTCCAGTAAATTAGCATTTTTAATAAATAAAGCATTTAAATGCCCCGGAGGCATACTACGTGTGATCTCTGCCCCCCTGATGAGAATTAAATTTAAACTTTTTGCCAGTGGTTCAGCGATTTCATAAGAACGATTATGATCCGATACTATATCTTTTGAATGGGGCCGGTACTCAATATGATCCGTTATGGAAATGGCATCCAATCCCTCTTCCCAGGCTTCTTTAACCCTGACTGTTGGCCAAACCGCTCCGTCAGAAAAAACAGTATGCGTGTGAAAATCACATTTCAGTACCTGAAAACCCGGGATGTCGGGTATGTGTATGACTTTCCTCGACTGACTGTAAGAAAGAAAACTTATCGTGCAAACAGCCAGAAATGTAAGTAGTCCTTTTATCCGCATCATCTTGAAATTTACAATTTTGTTTTTCAATCCTATAAATATCTGCTTTTTTACTCAATTTCCCGCACTAAATAGCAGGAATTTTAGTTAATCCGAAAGATGCGGTTGATGAGGCAGAAAATAGATTTTTCTTTTTAAAAATATTTAAAAGATAATTGCTGTTTGGTAAAAATATTTTGATCTTTGTATCTCAACAATTAGTATGGAGCGGTTTTTTAAAAATAGCAGAAACCAGAGCGAGGGAGTAGAGCGAAAGAAAATACTCCAAAAAAAGCAGATAATCCGGACTTTATATTATCGGGGAACTTTGTCGAATGCTGAACTTTCCGTTATACTCAAATTAAGTACTCCTAAAATCAATAATTTATTGATTGAGCTCATTGAAGATGGATTGGTCAAAGAGTTGGGAAGAGGAGACTCTAGCGGAGGCAGGCGTCCGAACATTTATGGGTTAACAGATGATTTATTTTATGTAATAGGTATCACCATAAATATCAAACGTACCATTATTAGTCTGTTCAACAGTAATAATAAGGAGTTAGGGGAACCTTTGATTATACCGGTAGGTATGAAAGCCGATTTTCAGATTTTTGAGCGTATTCAGGATGCTCTGGATACCTTTTTACGGAGTGCCGGGATTGAAAAAAATAAGATACTGGCAATGGGGATTGAGCATCCCGGATTATTTGATCAGAAAAGGGGAATCAACAAAACTTATTTCCCTGGTATTGAAAATTTATCGGGTCAATTGAAAGAGTTATTTGGGCTTCCGGTTTTTATTAATCACGACTCAAAAATCAGGGCTCTTGCTGAAAAACAATTTGGTGTTGCCCAAAACAGGAAGAATGTTTTGGTACTTCATATTGACTGGGGTGTTGGGCTGGGTATAATAATCAACGGGAAGCTCTATTCCGGGAAGTCGGGGTATTCCGGAGAGTTTGGTCATTTGCCTATTGCGGAAAACGGAGTTCTTTGCACGTGTGGTAAAAAGGGTTGTCTGGAAACGATCATCTCGGCAACGGCAATTGTCAGAATAGCAAGAGAAGGTATCCAGCAGGGGATGGCATCTCTTATTAACGATCTGGTTCAGGGGGAATTGAATGAAGTTGATATTTCTACTGTTATTGAGGCTGCATACCGTGGCGATCAGTTTGCTATTTCTATCTTTTCTGACGTGGGCTTCTGGCTGGGAAAGGGAATCGTTTATCTCATGCAGATTTTCAATCCCGAATTGATTGTTATTGGCGGAAGAGTGGCTGAAGCTAATCTTTTTATCCGGGCTCCTCTCCGGCAGGCCATCAATACTTTCAGTAACCGTGATCTGAGTAACGATACGGAAATAGAATTTTCAGTTATGGGACAAAAAGCTGGCCTGATTGGGGCTGCTGCCTATGCACTCGACCGGATAACTTCAGTTTAAGTGAATGGTTAAATTGTTTTTACATAAGAATATAAACCAATGGATATGAATTTTTCCAACGTAGAAAGAAAATTTTTTAGCGAGTCAAATTTGCAGAAAATTACCACCCGCATTCCTTACATAGCTGTTGACAGTTTTCCAAAACTGGGATTGCTTTCTGCGATGAGTTTTTTAGAATGGGCCAATGAAAATCCGAAGGGTGTAGTCAGCTTACCGACAAGCAAAACTGCTCAGTATTTTCTTCGGTTTGTCAGTCTTTTGTTGGAAAACTGGGACACTAAGAAGGGACAGGAAATCAGAGCCAGGTATGGACTCGCAGGTGTCAAAAAGATAACATTAATGGAACTGCAATTTGTTCAAATGGGTGATTTCTATCCCATCAGTTCCAAACAGCACAATAGTCTGTATAATTTTATTCTGAAAAAGTATATAGGGGAGCTGGGTTTTGATACGGAAAAAGCTTTGCTGATCAATTCAGATCAGATTCCACTGGCTGATGAGAAGCATTTCAGCGAGGTTTTTCCCGACTACCAGATTGATCTTTCCCTGCGATACCGCGAGGCAAAAACACAGTTGGAGTTGTTGCAACAAAAATCTATTTTTAAGATTGATCATTGGTGTACAGAATATGAAAACCGGATCAGGGAAAAAGGGGGAATAGGTTTCTTCCTGGCTGGAATTGGACCTGATGGACATATCGCTTTTAATACCCGCGGATCGAACCATTTTTCTCCTACAAGACTGACAGAAACAAATTTTGAAACTCAGGCTGTGACAGCCTCTGATCTGGGAGGAATTGAAGTATCCAGAAAACGACTTGTCATTACCATTGGCCTCGGTACACTAAGTTTTAATCCGGATAATAGAGCAATTGTTTATGCTGCCGGAGAAGCCAATGCCTTAACAATTAAAAATTCACTGGAATGTGAACCTGATGTATTGTTTCCTGCTACTTCACTCCAAAAACTTAAAAACAGCCGGTTTTATTTAACCGACGGAGCATCTGTCCAACTGGAGGATGCTGTCGAAAACTTTTTCAGCACCGGCCCCTGGAATCATAAGAAAACGGAACGCGCTGTGATTGAGCTGTGTAAAAGAGTAAATAAATTTGGGGGAAAGCTTGAACTGGATGATCTGAAACAAGATAAGTATTGTAGCAGAATTCCCGGATTAAACGAGAATACTGTTAAGTCGGTTATTGATAGTATATTATCGAAATTAAAAAAGGGCATGCAGAAAGAAACCGGCCAGGTTTACTACCATACCGGTCCCCATCATGACGATATTATGCTGGGTATTATGCCGCTGATTAACAGGCAATCAAGAGAACCTGGAAATGAACTGCATTTCTCTGTTCTTACATCCGGATATACAGCGGTTACAAATAGCTTCCTTGTTGATTTATTGAACGATACAAGAAAGCTGATGATGGATGGGAGAATCCAAATGATCTATTATTCTGATTTTTTTGAAGATGGATATAAATTTAAATGGGATAAGGATGTTTATCACTACCTCGATAATATAGCTGCCCAGAATTCTGAAGAAAAAAGACGGGGGGTATGCCATCGACTGATACGTGCAATGGTTACCCTGTGGAATATTAAAAATTCCGGTGAACTGCTGGATACAATTGAGGAAATCCTGATTTTTCTGAAAAATAGTTACGATGGCAGTAAGAATCCTTCCAATATTCAGAAATTGAAAGGCATGATCAGGGAGTTTGAAGAAGAACTTGTTTGGGCTCATTATGGCATTATGGTGAAAAATGTACACCACCTGAGGTTGGGATTTTACCAGGATAATGTGATGGGGAGTACTCCCGACTGGGAAAAAGATGTACTTCCGATACTTGAAGATTTCAGGAAGTATAAACCAACAGTGATTAGCCTCGCTATGGACCCGCAGGGTAGTGGCCCCGATACACACTATAAAGTATTACAGGCTATCGCTGCTGCTGTGGAGGCCTGGAATAAGGAGGAAGATCTGAGTAACCTGCGGATCACCGGATACCGAAATGTCTGGTTCAAATATAATCCCTGGGATGTTGAAGTCATTATTCCTGTTTCACTAAACGCGCTGGCTACACTCGAAAAGTCTTTTTCTGAATGCTATGTTACTCAGGTAAATGCATCATTCCCAAGTTATCAGCTGGATGGGAAATTCAGTGAGCTTACACAACGAACCTGGTTTGAACAGCACAAGCAAATTCAGTTTTTACTCGGGAAGGATTTTTTCTATCAGAATAGTTCGCCACTGCTGCGGGCTACTCATGGTATGGTTTACCTGCACGAGTTGAATGTGGAGCAGTTTCTTCAGGAAGCAGCCCGGTTGGGAAAATCGGTGGAGGGAATAATTTAAATAAAATAGGAGGTAAAAATGCAGATTATTATTTGTAAAAGTTACGATGAACTGAGCCAATGGACAGCCAATTACATCGCTGGAAAAATAAATGAAGCCCGGGCAGTAAATAACAAACCTTTTGTGTTGGGACTTCCCACAGGTTCATCTCCGCTGGGAACCTACAAGGAGCTGATTGAGTTGAATAAGACGGGAAATGTGTCGTTCAAAAATGTGGTGACTTTCAATATGGATGAATATGCTGGCTTGCCTGAAGATCATCCGGAAAGCTATCATACATTTATGTTCTCCCATTTTTTTAATCACATCGATATCAACAGAAAGAATATTCATATCCCAAATGGAAATGCACCTGACCTGCAAAAGGAGTGTGACGCATATGAAGAAAAAATTCTAAATTCAGGTGGTATAGATCTCTTCTTAGGGGGCATGGGAAGTGACGGACATATTGCTTTTAATATTCCCGGATCATCGCTGGGTTCACGCACCCGCCTGGTAAATCTTAACCACGACACCATAGTTGCGAATTCCCGGTTTTTTGATCACGATCTGAATCAAGTGCCGAAACAAGCCCTTACCGTTGGTGTACAAACGGTGCTCGATGCCAAAGAGGTTGTTATTGTGGTTAACGGGTATAAGAAAGCACGGGCTCTTCAACAGGTTGTGGAAGGGGGAGTTTCTCAGATGTGGACACTCTCGGCACTTCAATTACACCCCCAAAGTATCATCGTTTGTGATGAGGAAGCAACTATGGAACTGAAAGTAGGTACAGTTAAGTATTTTTCAGAAAATAATCCGTACTCGTGATCGTAATGATTTCCGGAAAGTTTGGTAGATCAGAAGAAGTGTTTGTACAGTCGTAAGAGGCCAAAGATAAGAATCAGGGTGAAGATGATGGTCGCTCCGGAGGGAATGTCCAGAAAATAGGAAATAAATAAACCCGAAATTGTACCTAAAAAAGCAAATGCTGATGACAGAATCAGCAGGTTTCTGAAATCTTTGGTAAAAAGATTGGCTGTAGCTTGAGGAATGGTTAAGAGAGAAAGGATTAAGATGATTCCCACTACCCTGATATTCAATACTACGGTTAAGGCTACCAGGGTTATTATTAAATAGTTGATGAGGTTTACAGGCAGTCCTGCGGCACGGGCAAACTCTTCGTCAAAGGCTATGTATAGAATTTTTCTATAGTAAAGCGAGAAGAAAAGTATGATCAGGATGTTCAAAATAAACATCCACAACAATTCAGAAACCGTAACAGTAAGAATGTTTCCAAACAGGTAGCTCATCAGATTGGGTGTGTAGCCGGGAGTAAGGAAAATGAA
Organism: Mariniphaga sp.; assembly: GCA_028702595.1. Taxonomy (GTDB): domain Bacteria; phylum Bacteroidota; class Bacteroidia; order Bacteroidales; family Prolixibacteraceae; genus Mariniphaga. The sequence continues at coordinate 70,364 of JAQVON010000010.1, forward strand.
GATGATACCCAGGGCCATTCCCAACGACCAGAATATGGCAATAGAGGAGTCTTCCCTTACTTGTGCCACTTTCGTGAAAAACTGAATGCCTAATGCTGCACCTACTGCAAAAGCAACAGCACCTAACAGGGGATTAAACCCCACCAGGAATGCCAGGCCGATACCTCCAAAGGAGGCATGGGTAATTCCTCCGCTTATGAATACAATACGACGTGCAACTATATAACTGCCAACAATTCCACATGAAAGACTGGCAAATACTGCTGCCAGAAATGCTTTTTGAAAAAAACCGTATGAAAAAAGTTCTATTAAGCTATTCATTACTAGTGGTTATGATGTTTGAGTACGGTGTGAGGAATTTCACCATGGGTAATGAGTTTTATCGGGCAATTGTAACTGTCGAGTTGCTCTTGTGTGATGATGTTATTGGCATGGTAATATAAAAATCCGTTGACACAGGCAATGGTTTTTACATAGCTTGAAATGGTACCTACATCGTGCGAAACCAAAACAATTGCCATCTGTTGGTTCAGTGTTTTTAATTTTTCATATAACTCTCCTTCAAACCTGTTGTCAACAAAAGTGTCGGGTTCATCAAGTATGAGAATTTTGGGATTGCTGAGCAAAGCCCTGCAGAGAAAAACCCGCTGCATCTGCCCGCCCGAAAGATCTCCAATGGCCTTGTGACGAATGTTGTATATGCCCATTTCATGAAGGAGTTCTTCTGTCCGCATTTTTATCTCAGCAGAAGTAACCCTGACAATATTTTGCATGAGCGATCCGGAACGGACCACTTCATATACCGTAATGGGAAAATTCCGGTCAATGTGTTTTACCTGTGGCAGATAACCTATAGGTTTTTTTTGTGTATTGATGTCCTTCCTGAAAACAATCCTTCCGCTCATGGGTCTGATTAATCCCAACATCGCTTTTAACAGGGTTGTTTTTCCTCCTCCGTTTGGCCCGATTACACCCAGAAAATCGTTTTCAAAAATTTCAAGATTAACTTCCTTTAAAACCGGATCCTTATCGTACCCCAAGGTTAAGTTCTCTATTTTAATAAGTGCATCCATCAAAAGTTTTCAATAAACTGAGTTGTCATTTCAAATATATTTTCAAGCCAGTCAGGACTGAGCGGTTTGATTTCAAGTATCTTCCCATTAATCTCTTCAGCAAAAACACGCGCATGATCCTTGTCAAATTCGCTTTGAATATAAATCACCCGGATATTTTCTTTTTGGGCAAGTTCCACAATTTTTGCCATTTGCTGTGGGGTAGGATCTTTCCCTTCAAATTCAAGTGATTGTTGAATAAGCCCATAATCACGGGCGAAATAAGCCAGACTGGGATGAAAAGTAATGAATGACCGGCCTTGATAATCTTTGAGGGCAGTCCTTATTTTTTGGTCTAATTCGTCAATTTCTGCAGCAAACTTCTCATAATTGACCTGGTATTCAGAACTTTTTTCAGGGATCAGGGCAGAAAGAATTTCAGTCGTTTTTTTTGCCATCTGCCTGACTCTTACCGGCGACATCCAGAAATGAGGATCAACCCCTTTGTGATGAACATGATCGCCATGTTGTACCTCTTCTTCAACAATTAAATCAAGCCCTTCCGAGAGATCAATTACCTGAATCTTCTGGTTGATCTCTTTTATTTTGTCTCTCCATGAAAGTTCGAACCCCAGATAACCCAAACGAAACCATACCTCTGACCGGGAGGTTATTTTTAATTGGGAAGGCAACAGAGAATAGGATTCCGGACTTGCACCATGAGGAACCAACACCTGAACTTCAAAATCATCACCTGCTATTTTTTCTATGAATGTTTTTTGAGGAAGTATACTTACTGTTACAACAGGTTTATCCTGTTCATCGCTTTTGTTTGAAACGCAAGCAAATAGTAATGCTGTAAACAGTAACATCAGCATGTGTCTGGTCATCTTAAAAGATATATTTTTCTTCATAATTAACTTCAACAATTTAAAACAATAAGCCTGCAAAAATAGTTTATCCTATTTTGATTTTTTTATCTTTTCTTTTTTTTTCGGTACCGGATCGTACCCTTGAGTTCCCCAGGGATGGCATTTTGAAATTCTTTTTGCAGCCAGCCATGAACCCCTGAAAGGACCATGCTCTTTTATGGCTTGTACTGTATATTCCGAACAGGTAGGATAGTGACGACATGTTGCTGGTGTAATTGGAGAGATGAGATACTTGTAAAAATAAACGGGCAGGAGCAATATCCAACCTGTTGCTTTTAAAAAATAATTTACAATTTGCTGCATTTGTATCATGATAAGGTCTCTCTCGTGCCTGTAAAAATAACGATTATAACGATGTTTTGTTTGGTTTTAAAATAAAATGGACCAAAAGTGATTTGTTTTCCACTGAAATTCCATAATATTTATAAATTTGTCTTTCCTGAAAATTTCAATTGAAACGGTCAGGTATTTTTATTTGTTCGAATCACATACCAAAAGAATAAAAATAAATGGGTCGTTCCATTGGGTTCAAATGAAAAGAAGCATTTGAATGATAAGCAGATTTTTAACTTAAAACAATAAAAGATGAATAAAAAAGTTGCAATTGGAGTTGATATTGGCGGAACAAACACAGCTATTGGTGTGGTTGATCCTGAAGGAAATGTGATGGTTAAAGACAATATTCCTACTCCATCGCATGGCAATATCGAAAAATATATTGCCGATTTGGCTGGTGCCATTAATGAGGTCATTAAATCGGTCAGTCTTTTAAATAAGGATATTGAAATTTTAGGTATTGGCATTGGTGCTCCTAACGGTAATTATTACAGTGGAACAATAGAATATGCTCCAAATCTTTCCTTTAAGGGTGTGGTCAGGTTAATTGATCTGCTCCGGGGGCATTTCCCAAAAATGGAAGCTCTGGCTTTGACGAATGATGCCAATGCTGCTGCTATTGGCGAGATGATTTATGGAGGTGCTAAAGGGATGAGGAACTTTGTGATGTTCACCCTGGGAACCGGTGTTGGCAGCGGAATTATTGTGAATGGCGATTTGGTTTATGGGCATGACGGATTCGCCGGAGAATGTGGACATACCACCCTGGTTCCCGGAGGACGCCGTTGTGGATGTGGCGCACTGGGACATCTTGAAGCATACTGCTCAGCTCCGGGAATGAAAAGAACAGCCTTTGAACTGATGGCTTTCTATCATGCTGCCGATAGCCTGCTGGCAGATAAATCATATAATGAGCTCGATTCAAAAATGATTTATGAAGCTGCCGTACAGGGAGATAAAATCGCTTTGGAGGTGTTTGAGAAAACAGGAGCATGGCTGGGACAAGGACTTGCCGATACTGTTCATCACCTGAGCCCCGAGGCAATATTCCTTTTTGGAGGACCAACAGCTGCAGGAGACTTTATCTTTAAACCAACTAAGGAACATATGGAGAAACACCTTCTCCCCATTTTTAAAGATAAAATCAAAATTCTTCCTTCTAAACTGAAATCAGGTGATGCCGCTATAGTAGGAGCCAGTGCACTGGTCTGGAAAGAACTGGAGAAATAAAACATATATACCACCCACAGCGGATAGCGAGAGTTACCCGCTTTTTTTTCGGGTTGTTTTTATTCTCATCAATAAAGGTATATTTACAAGAAAATCGCTGCATAATGGTTAAATATGTTTGGGTTTTACTCTTTATCTTGTTTTTTTCCAGTTGTGAAACAGAAAAAGCCAGACTTCCAAATATCATTTTGATTAGTGCCGATGATTTGGGGTGGTCGGATTTGGGTTGTTATGGAAGTGAAATACACACGCCAAATATAGACAAACTGGGTGAGGGAGGTATGCGGTTCACCCGGTTTCATAATACCTCCAAGTGTTTTCCTTCACGTGCTTGTCTCCTTACAGGTGTTTATGCACAACAATGCAATTATCATCAAACTCATGTTAATCCGATCACTCATGCTGTAACACTTGGGGAAGTTCTCCGAACTGCCGGTTACAGAACTTTATGGTCGGGTAAACATCATGGACTGGAAAACCCGGTATTCAGGGGATTCGACCGGTATTTTGGTCTGAAGGACGGTGCCTGTAACTATTTTAATCCGGGAAATCAGCGACCTGGTGAAGGTGTCCCGGCACGTAAAGGAAAACCGGAGAATAAAACTGTCCGTTCCTGGTGCATCGATAGTGTAATGTATAATCCCTATACGCCTGAAGATAAGGATTTTTATACTACGGATTTTTTCACAAACTATGCCCTCCGGTGGCTTGAAGAGTACAAGGGGGAAAATAAACCGTTTTTTTTATACCTTGCATATACTGCGCCTCATGATCCTCTTATGGCTTGGCCGGAAGATATTGCCCGTTACCGGGGAATGTACAAAGAGGGCTATGAAAAAATTCGTAAAGCCCGCCATGAAAAACAGCTTTCAACGAACCTCATCACCGAAAATCATCTGCTGTCTTCTCCAATATATACCGATTGGGAAGATTTAACCACAGAGGAGAAAACTGCTGAAATGAACCGGATGGAAGTTTATGCAGCCATGATCGATCGTATGGACCAGAATATCGGAAGAGTGCTGGAGAAATTGAAAGAAACAGATAACCTGGAAAATACGCTAATTCTTTTTATGTCAGATAACGGAGCATCAGCAGAAGTGGTGAATATTGTGGACGATTATGGAGAAACAGGTTCTTTAACCCGTTGGGAATCGCTTGGACGCAACTGGGCAAATGTTGGCAACACCCCATTCCGGTATTATAAAAATTACAGCTACGAGGGAGGAATTAATTCTCCTCTGATTGCCTGGTGGCCTGGAAAAATAAACCGAGGATCATTCTCTGATTTTCCCGGGCATTTTATTGATATTATGGCTACATTCGTAGATATAACTGGTGCGGATTATCCCGCTGAATTTAATGGGAAGTACGTTACTCCTATGCAGGGCCAAAGCCTTTTACCAGCAATGAAGGGTGAAAAAATACCAAGAGAAAAACCCCTGTTCTGGGAATGGGGACAAGGTCAGGCCGTGTTCTTTGATCCATGGAAGCTGGTACGTCATGGTGCAAATAATCCATGGGAGCTTTATAATCTTGATGTTGATCCAACAGAAACTGTTAATCAGGCGTTTAATAATCCGGATCAGGTGGCCAGACTGGAACATCTGTTCCTCTCCTGGAAATCTGACCTCCCGGTATTTTAACCGGGAGCTTCCGGAAACAATTTTGTTCCCTGCTCTGATCCGGAGAAGATTTAATTCCGAATCAGCAATAAAACACGAAAATCGTAGGTCTGAAACGAACAAGTCCGGAGAAACCTACAAGAGAAAAATAAACTACAGGCGAGTTCCACTAGTCATGAGAATAGCCCATGACCATCGTGGGTTATTTGCCTGAAATACACGATATGATTTAATTTTTTTTCATGAAATTTTTCATTTTCGGATTAATCTTCACTTGGTTTGTATTCGTTGTTCCTGCAGAGTTGAGAGCACAGGAACCGGATATCGGACATATTGACCGGATTGCAAATTTTAAAGCCAGGAAGTTCGCTGAGCTCGCCCGTCACAGCGAATCATTGAATTATTTATCATATGATCTGATCTACCAACGTATGAATTGGGAGATAGATCCCTTTGAAATATTTATCGCAGGGGAGATTACCTCTTATTTTAAATGTCTTTCGAATCATTTGGAATGGGTAGAATTCGATCTGGAGGCATCCATGAAGGTTGATTCAGTGAAGCAGCGATTCATTTCAATTCCCTTTGTCCGGGAGGGGAATAAATTATTTTTGCAACTTCAACAATCGTTGATGGTTGGTGATATCGATTCAGTTTCAGTATTTTACAGAGGAATACCTCAACGTGAAGATGATCGGTCTTTTTCACAGGCCTGGCATCAGAATGTGCCGATCATCTGGACACATTCTGAACCCTATGGAGCTATGGAGTGGTGGCCATGTAAGCAGTCTCTTACTGATAAAATTGATTCCATCGACATCCTGGTAAGCACCCCGGAACCCTATCGCACAGCAGGCAATGGAATTCTCGTAAAGGAAATAATCCGGAATGGAAAACGTTTAATGCATTGGAAACACCGGTTCCCAATAGCTACATACCTGGTGGGAATTGCTGTAACCAATTATGTAGATTATATCGATATTTTGCCCTTAGAAGATGGCAGGCAATTAGAAATTGTAAATTTTGTTTATCCTGAGAATTTAGCCGAGATACGGGGAAGAACACCTGTAACTGCCTGGGTTATGGAGCTGTATAACCGGTTAGTCGGAGAATATCCGTATGCAGCAGAGAAATACGGTCATGCCCAGTTTAGCTGGGATGGGGGTATGGAACATCAAACTATGAGCTTTATGGGGAGTTTCGGCATTGAACTGATCTCTCACGAACTGGCTCACCAATGGTTCGGAAACTGTATTACACTTGCCAGCTGGCAACATATCTGGCTGAATGAAGGCTTTGCGACCTACCTTACCGGTCTGGCTTATGAAGAATATAAAGATGGTTTTTATTGGGAACGGTGGAAACGATTGTCGGTTGAACGAATTGTCAGTGAACCTGACGGAACGGTATTTGTTCCTGACACTACCGACATTTCAAGAATTTTTAGCTCACGCCTCTCTTACTCAAAGGGTGCCTATGTTTTACACATGTTACGCTGGGTCTTAGGCGATGAAAACTTTTTTAATGCCCTGCAGAATATCTACAGCGATCAGCAGATCAGACATGGATTTGCTCAGCACGAACAGGTTGTGAAGCATTTTGAAACAGCAGGTGATACCTGCCTTACCGAATTTTTTGATGATTGGTATTATGGAGAAGGGTATCCGGAATACGCTGCAACTTACATGCAGAATAATGCAAACCTTTTGTGTGTCAGGCTTTCACAAAAAACTTCCCATCAATCAGTGCCTTTTTTTGAAATGCCTGTTCAGGTGAGGGCCTACAGTAAAGATGTAACAGATTCAATCGATTTTGTTCTGATTCACACCCGGAATGATCAGGAATACTGGATTGATCCAGGATTTGAGGTGTCCGAGATCCGTATTGACCCCGACCGGTGGATCATCGCTAAAATTAAAGAAGCAACCCGGGTGCCCTACCTCTTCCGGGAGGAAAAACTAGTTGTTTTCCCAAACCCTTTTTCCGGAAAACTAACCATTTCCGGTCCTGATAGCAAAGAGATACGTTTGGTCAGACTTTTTTCCGAAAATGGTCGCCTGTTGCTGGAAAGAACAGAAAAGCAATATTATTATGATTTTTCCTCACTCCCCGGAGGAACATACATCCTCCAGGTTGTCTCGTCAACTCATACTTACGTGAAAAAAATTGTGAAAAATTAATCGGAATTTCTAAATAATTTATATTTTCGTGACACGAATTACTATATTAGTAACACTATGGCTGTAACCCGATTTGGTGTTTCACTTGATGAAGAACTCTTGCTCGCACTCGATAAATATGTCGAGGAAAACAGGTTCTCTAACCGGTCCCAGGCTATCAGACACCTGATTGAAAAGAATCTGGTGGAGGTGAAATGGAAATGTGACAATATCGTTGCCGGTGCTATTGTGCTGGTTTTTAGTCATGAGAAAACCGATATCCTGAAAAAATCTTCTGAAATTCAGTTTGAATACAGAGATGTTGTACTCTCTTCTCAAGGATTTTATTTAAACAAAAATAATTACCTGGAGATCGTTTCGGTGAAAGGTCCTTCCTGGAGACTGACTGAAGTTTCAGATAAATTAATATCTATTAGAGGAATTCAGCACGGGAAACTGGTGATGAGCAAAGCTGAATAATTTTTTTAACTTTTTGGTAACACGATTTGTGAAAACTGTGACACGAAATTGAAAATGGATGAGTTAGCCATTAGAAACAGAATGAATTAAGTGATAACAAACATTATTATTTGGATGAAACGTGGAATTAGTCTTTTAGGAGGGATGCTATTGACAGGAATTTATTTATTTCCAGCAGCAACATATGGACAGTATGGATTAACTGATACGGTAAAAATTGAAGAGGTTATTGTTACCGGTACTCCGGTGAAGGTCAATCGCAATAATATTCCGATGGCTGTTTCGGTAGTTGACAGGGCTCAGATTGAAGAAAGTGATGAGTCGGCACTTTTACCGGTTTTAAACGGGAAAGTTCCGGGATTGTTTGTTACTGAGCGTGGGATCACCGGTTTTGGAGTTGCAACGGGATCTGCCGGGCAGATTTCGATTCGTGGTGTTGGAGGATCACCAACCACTGGGGTGTTAATGTTAATTGACGGGCACCCACAGTTTATGGGAATTATGGGGCATCCGTTACCTGATTCCTATGTGGCTTCTGATGCTGAACGTGTGGAGGTTATTCGGGGCCCGGCTTCTATATTGTATGGCTCCAATGCGATGGGAGGGGTCATCAACATCATAACCAGAAAGCAATCGACTGAAGGATTAAAAGGGAATGCACGGATCTCATATGGCTCCTATAATACACAGAAGTATATGGCCTCTGCCGGATATAAAAAAGAAAAATTTAGTGTTTTTGCGTCAGTAAATCATGATAATACAGATGGACACAGGGCAAATTCAGACTTTAAGATCAACAATGGTTACCTAAAATTGGGATACCATATCAATGAAAATTTTTATGTCCACTCTGATGTAAGTCTGGCAGCATTTGAAGCAGCTGATCCTGGTCCGGATACCCTGAATGCCAAACGGGGAGAAAGTATAGATATTTTAAGGGGATATTGGGCTCTGACTCTTCAGAATGAATACGCCAAATTGTCTGGAACACTCAAGTTGTTCTATAACTTTGGAGAACATGATATTACTGATGGTTTTCATTCTAACGACCACAATTACGGTATAAATTTTTATGAATCATTGAAGCTGTTTAGTGGTAATAGCCTGACTGCTGGTTTCGATTATCTGAAATATGGAGGATTGGCTGAGAACCTTTTGGCTATGAACGGTCGGGGAGTTGTTTTTGCTGATACAACCGTATATGAAACCGGAATATATGGTTTTATGCAGCAGAATATTGTCAAAAACTTTATGGTTAATGCAGGTATCCGGTATCAGAACCACAGTGTTTATGGTGACCAATGGATTCCATCTGCAGGTTTTTCGTGGCAGGTCAAACCCGGCCTTACCTGGAAAGGAAATGTTTCCAAAGGATTTCGTAGTCCGACGATCAGAGAACTCTTTATCTGGAACCACAATCCGGTTCTTTCTCCCGAAACCATGGTTAATTATGAAACGGGAATATCCAACACATTTTTGAAGGGGAAAATGAATACAGAATTAACCTTTTTTTCCGTGCAGGGAGATAATATGATTATCAATGTACCTCTGCAGGGATTAAGGAATGCAGGGGAATTCAATAATAAAGGCATTGAATTTTTGATCCATGCTCAGCCGTTTTCCAACTTAAAGCTTGAGGGGACTTACAGTTATATCAACATGAAATATCCGGTATATGCCACACCTGAGCATCATCTCTATTTTAGTGCAGCATACCGTTGGAAAAAGCTTCAGATGACCGGGAGTCTGCAGCAGATATCCAATTTGGATAATGATCCCTTACCTGCTGTTACCAGTGAAGATTATACGATAGTAAAACTTCGGTTTGCCTATCCTGTAAACAAGAACGTCAAGTTGTTTGTGAGCGGAGAAAACCTGTTGAATGAGGAGTATCAGGTAAACCGGTATTATTCCATGCCGGGAACAACTGTTTTTACTGGTATT
>JAQVON010000121.1 GCA_028702595.1 Mariniphaga sp.
ATAAATTGATATTTGGATTTGTGTAAAACAAACGAATTTTAAACAACGCTGATGCGGGAGTAGCTCAGTGGTAGAGCATCAGCTTCCCAAGCTGAGGGTCGCGGGTTCGATCCCCGTTTCCCGCTCACTGAAAATGAGAGAGTTGGATGAGAGTCCGGCTCTCTTTGTTTTTGTGGGTGCAACATAGGTGCAACAAATTAAAACTTACTATCCGTCTTTAATACCAGCAAAAAGCCTTTCCAAATGTAAATTTATTTTTGCATGTGAGAAAAAAGTCGTGTGCAAGTAACACCCTTATTCCATATTCCCAGAAAAAAGTATTATGATGAGCACGTATAACGCGCGATATAGCATTAAAATATGTATATGTGTGTGAATTTTATTGCTGGTGATGATAACCATTTTTGGTTCCGATTCAGCGAGTGTTAAGCCCTGTGCACTCCTCTGTCTTTTTTCCCAACTTTTCCCGTATAAATGTTTCAAGGTGGGTCTATTAATATATATAGCTATTTGTAATATAAACATATAGAAATTTGTATGGGTTGAATGGTTTTTTCGAACAATCCCCATAAAAGTTAAAAAATAGTTGAAATTTCATACCTATATTATATAGCATTCATGTCCACTTTTTCAGGAAAAATTACAGCGTTTTTATTTATTTATTCCTGGGATAAGTGATGGTACTTATTTGAAAAAAAAATACTCTAACAAGATTTGTTTGTTTTAAAAACGGTAATTTCGGGAAACAAACATTTTTAGTTATTAAAATTCAACGGTTTAACTAAAAAAAGTAAATTTTTTTCATTCTTGGGAAAGGTTAATTTTTTCTACTCTTATATCGCAATAACCCCATCCCCCCATTAAAAAATCATCCTTCTGGTCACCCCCCTGTCTGTTCCCACGATAAAAAAATTCCATACAGGAATTACTCCCTTCACAAGCTTCATAAAAAAACATCCTGTGCACGTGTGTAAAAAGTGTACTCCCTTTCACCACCCCCCTCATGAATAAACGATTCCGGGGTATCCTCCGGGTTCGAAAAATAATTTATTAACTAATTTAAAATCAAAAAGTTATGGTAATTGTGAAAGACTATGCTATCCGTCAGGCACAGGATGGCAGACAGTTCGTTGCCCTGATTCTTCAGGGAGGCCTGAGCCTTGTTCAATCAAAGAACACAGGCAATTTCTATGCGACCGTTAAACAGTGCAGTATTCCCAGTACGTTTGACGAAGAAACGGCAAAAGGTTTCATCGGTGAAAGGATGCCAGGAAGTGTCCAGCGTAAAAGCTGTGAAGCTTATCAGTGGACAAACAAAGACACTGGGGAAGTGATTGAACTTTCACACCGTTGGGTGTACGTTCCTGAGGGTGCAACCCTTGAGGAAGCAGTGTTTGAAGGAGATCCCGAAGTAACGCTGGCTGACAAGAAAACCAGCTTGAGATTACAGCCTACGCTTTAGTGGCTGATGAAAGGGCATCCGAAAGGGTGCCTTTTTATATTTAATTTATTTATAATCTGAAATATATACGAAATATGGAATTAAGACAAGCTCACAGAAAGCAGGCTAAAATAAAGCTTGCTCTCCAGGGAACAAGTGGCTCTGGAAAAACCATGTCAGCACTATTGCTGGCAAGTGGTATCACTACATGGAATAAAATTGCCGTGATTGATACAGAGAACCACAGCGCTGATTTATACGCGCATCTGGGAGACTATAACGTTCTCCAGCTCTCTAAACCCTTCACCCCTGAGCGTTACATAAAGGCAATTGAAGTTTGTGAACAGGCAGAAATGGAGGTTGTGATAATCGACAGCATAACGCATGAATGGGACGGAAGTGGTGGAATTCTCGATCTACATGGAAATATGGCAGGAAACAGTTTCACAAACTGGAGTAAAATTACACCCAGGCACAATGCCTTTGTCCAGAAGAAATTGGAATCAGACTGTCATATTATTTCGACTATACGGACAAAATCAGATTACACCCTGACCGATAAGAATGGTAAAATGGTACCAGAGAAAGTCGGGTTGAAGGGTATCCAAAGAGACGGGATTGATTTTGAGTTTACCATCGTACTTGATCTCGACATAAAGCATAACGCTGTGGCATCTAAGGATCGCACAGGTTTATTCATGGATAAGCCAGAAGGTATCATTACTCCCGAATATGGGAAACGCATTCTGGAATGGTGTAATGCTGGAACTTCACTTGATGAGGTGATCCGTCAGATTCATGCAGCAACCTCTGTGGAAAAGTTGAGGGAGATCTACAACAACTACCCTGAATACAGAACGAAAATAGAAGCTTTGGCTATCGCTCGTAAACAGGAGATAAATGCACAGATAATAAACCAGACTAAAATAGGTGGAAATGGAACTGAAACCCGTTAATTCAACAAATACAGCTACAAGTGCAGCTGTTGAGGCAAGTGAAAATCATCTGATGGTGATTACCCCTGCCAGTGATAACACACCCCAGGATGATGACATTCTGGAGGCAGAGGTTGTGGAAAATATTTCTCCTCCCCAGCAGAAAGAGAAACCAAAGGCATTCATTGAAGCGAATACAGAACAGGTAACATTGAAGCATCTGAAGGATGAGTGCATCATACCTGTCTTTCGTGACAACGAGAAGACTATTAGTCACTTCGAGTTTATCGACAGCGTGAACTTTGTGGTGCACCAGTGCTTCAGGAATGAGACCATTCTGGAACCAGATATCAGGGTAAGCCATAAAATAAATGGCAGAATACCTTCAGCCCTGAATAAGAAGGTGAGCGAATTGGAAGACTGGGAAAAAACGAAATACTACGAGAGAATGATGTTCGTGATTGAGGTGCCGTCTATTTCTGATATCATACATGGAAATGAATTGAGCTTAACCATTGGGGGTGTTCGTGCTCTCAATCATGAATCGCTATTCAGTAAGAAGAGCATCGAGAAGTTTAAGGTCTTTGTGGGCTTCCAGAATAAGGTGTGTACAAACCTGTTGGTTTCAACCGATGGGATCGCTCTTGAGATAAGGGTATCGGGTTTGCAGGATCTTGTTAAGCGGGTATTCGACCTTATCGGAAACTATAACATGCGCATTCATTTGGACACTATGAGGGAGTTTGGGAAGTATTCCCTCTCGGAACACCAGTTTGCACAGATGATAGGGAAAGCGAGGTTATACCAATACTTACCTGCTGCACATAAAAAAGAGATTCCTGCACTGACATTTAATGATAGCCAGTTTAATGCTGTAGCCCGTGATTATTACGCCGACAAGAGCTTCTGCAGGGATGTAAACGGTGATATCAACCTGTGGAAACTGTACGGGTTGTTCACCGGCGCGAATAAAAGCTCGTATATTGATACATTCCTTGATCGTAGTGTGAGTGCGTTCACATTCTCTGAAAGTTTATTGCAAGCTTTGGAACATGAGAGCAAAATGAGCTGGTTCCTGAGTTAAAACCTGGGAGGGGATCATTTCCCTTCCCTGCTTTTCAAATTAAAAACGTAACACAATGACAGACAAGAATCGAATTTATATTTTGGAGCTGTACAAAATCGTAAGCCCGACAAGCATACTGGTAGTCGATCAATACAAAACAGTGAAACGATTACACTGCCCATTTAGGGTGATTGCCATGGACGATATTCCTCCTGATATTATCTGTGGGGATTTCTACCAGGTGGACTTTGTTAAAATATCACTTGTCAGCCTGAAAGAGGTTTACATCATTAAGGGAAAGGGTTACTACATCAAACATTTCCAGATTATATGAGATTGTAAAACCACTGCGCCCATGCTAAAGCCACCAAAGCCTTTATTCATGGGCATTCTGATTGGTTTTCCCTGGTCGTGGTGGGCTTACAATTCAATGAAATTGATTCTGATGTGTGACACCAACAGGAGAAGTATAAAACCGGGGGAGTCATATTCTCCCTCTCTAATCAGAACAATCAAGTGTGCATGAAAATAATATTTAAAAGAAATCCTGCCTGTTTTCGATCATAAGCGAACTGCACTCAACCCTTTTTGAAAAAACTGTCCAAGTTAACGGGGGTTAATATCTTTTTTTTCCAACCATCTATTTTAATATTTATCTTATAACTGCCTTTACTTTGGTCTAAAGTTTTAATAAAGTCCATAAGATGTATATCGGGGTCAGAATCTATTTGCATTTCTTTAGTAAGTCTAAGATATTTCTGGCCAGCCTCATTAGTAATTCTGTATAAATTATACTTCATAAAATCTTCAAACGAAAAATCATTTGATTTAATTATTTCTGACAAGGGCTTTGAACAATAAATTCTAAAGTCTATTTGTTGCTCAGATTTTATTATTAAACATATATTAATTTCATTGATGTTTTCAATTTCAATTTGACAATCTCCATAATCTTTTAAAAAATCTTCCAATGAACCCAAATCTTCAAAAGTGTTATTATTTTTAAATTCTAGTGCCATGTTTTACCTTTAATTGAATTTTATAAAGATATTAAAATTCGGAATTACGAGAAAATTTATATTAAATAAATTTAAAATCAAGCATTAACCAAATCAAGATTTACAACCAGTTAGGAGAGAAAGTGGCTGAAATGATAGAATGCAAACACGAATAACTATTAAAAATCTCGACGTTAGCAGATAACATACTCACTTATTTGTCCTGATCCTTACCGTTAGTATCGACATTTAATAATGCAGATTCACAAATAATCTTCCCGTTAGTGCTTATTCCTTCAACCATTACCCGGTATTTTCCCGGCATGTCCGATGTAAAAAATTCGAGACTGGCTTTGCCATTCTCCATCAGAACTTGCGGTTCCCAGTACATTGTAGGGCGTTGATCCGGTTTGTCGATGGGGTCCTGTTCTGCCAGGGGATATTTAGGCGAATAGAATTCCCGTGCCTGTCTGAACCCTCTCACACGGGGTGTAATCCTTCCGTGAATGATGCGTTTAAACTCATCATTGAATTTGCCAAACCCGGATTTGGTTAAAATGATAATTACACCTCCCGGCCCGCCGAAAGCATTTACTCCCATCAAAGAACTCAATCTGGAAGGATGTATGATCTCCACCTTTTCAATATTATCCATGGACAATAAATCTGCCGGAGAAGCCGGTTGATATCCATCCACAAAGATGGTCGGACCTTTTTTTGCAGAACCTATTCTGATACCATCTCCGTAATCTACAATCCCCGGTACTTCAAATTCAAGGTACCTCAGTATATCTGAATAATTCTCCCGGTCTGCATCAGTTAGTGTATAAGACCTGTCAGGAAATCCATAAACCCCAGTAATATTCACAGGCGATTTTAACTCTGCTTTCACCTCCACCTCTTTGAGGAGGATACTTCCCTCTTCCAGCTTAAATTCCCTTTCAGCCAGGTAACGGTAATAGGCGGAACGTTCAAACTTTTCAGGTATTTGAATGTCCCGGGCAGCCCGGTTTGTTTCCAATCTTTCGGCAACCGGTGCTACCGAATCAAAAGCAGGGATAGATTCATAAAAAATTTCCACATTGTTGTTGCTTCTGTTGTTTACTGCGTTAACCATTATTTGGGCAGAGTCTTTCAGGTACAAACGGTTAAAGCTGAATCTTCCCGATTCGTCCGTTGTGTCTTTCAGTATCAGGAACAGGCTCGAAAACGGCCCCAGTTCAACTTTCCCGCCTTCCACCGGCTTCCCTCCCCACAGCGTTTTTACTTCTCCCTGAAGTGTCAGCCCCACATCATCCCGGCCGGGAAGCGGATTGCTGAAATCGGGTTTCGGGTCGTTCAGGTAATAATTTCGCCAGCCGTTGACCATCATCGCCAGGTCCAGTTTCTCGTCCGCACTTATATTTTCTTCATCGGTAAAATAGGATGCAGGCGATTCGATCGGACCTTTAAGTTCGGAATCGAGAAGCAGGTAGCTTTCAATGGTCTGGTTCCGTCCCTCTCCGCTGAAATAATCTTCGTT
>JAQVON010000122.1 GCA_028702595.1 Mariniphaga sp.
ATCCTTGATGGCCGTCATTTTCACAACGCCCATGGCCATCGTTTCAATTTTCGATCCCTTTTTGCGGATAACCCCGTATCCCATGATTCGTGTTCCCGGGTCTATACCTAATATGATACTTTCCTTCTTCAAAAATAAATAGCACTGAATATCAATTAATTATACGTATGTGTTGCAAATATGACGCAATTTATTAATAAATAAAAATAGATATAAATTATTAAAATTCAGCGTATTACATTATTCTGGCTACCATTGATAACTTGTTATCAAATGGAATGCAAATATATAAAAAAATCCCGCCTTTACGAGCGGGATTTAAGCAAGAGAACATTTAATCACTTATTATCAGGCAACAGTAACAGCACCTAAATAATCGCTGTTTGCAACTTCTTTGCTGTCTTCTGAAACAAATCCTAAATAAACCTGAACTTCATCACCAGACCAGTCGGAAGGAACTCCGATTGTTTGTGTCCCGGCTGATCGTGTAGCTCCTGCGGTATCGGTAATGGCTTCGCTTTTAGAAGCGTTCAATACTACGATAATTGCCTTGTCGGTAGATGTTGCAGAACCAACGTCGGAATTATCATCCCAAGTGATAACAATGTTACCACTGGATGCTGTGGCAGCACCATTTGCAGCAGAGGTTAAAGAACCGCGAGAAATAAGTGCATTGGCATATTCCAAACTGTAGTCAGAAGACGAAGTGCCGGAAATGGCATTTGCCAACGTGTACGACATTGCAGCATTAAAAGCAGTTTGCTTTTGTGCATACAATTTGAAACCAACACGAATTGCATCCGTAATCGGTTTAAGAAACTCCAGAGCAAGCGTGAATTTGGTGCGCTGGTTTACCTGTCCTTCCGTGCGTGGATTACTCACACTTTGAGCTTGTGAGCGCATATAGGAAATTCCTTTCCAACTGCCACCGATTACAGTACCGACTTTCCCCGAAAAACCACCTAAAATACCTTGTTTAATTGTGCCCATTGTAGAAAAAATTTAGAAGTGAAACATATCTTTACTTGGACTTGGTAATAAGCTAATATAGCTTTGTCCTTGTCCTATGGGTAAAAATAATATAGAATCAAGGTATTGATTAAATGTTAGTTACTTATACTTTGTTATGCTCTATGTTGCTTTTTAACTGCTAATCAAACATCAATATTTTTTCGACAAAGAAGAAAAAAAACAAAAAAGAAGAAAATGATATGCTTTGCTAAAAGCCAATGAAGTGGCGGTTGTCAAGGTTTTTTGGAAAAATACTACCTGAAAGGTGGAGATTTTTTCAAAAACCCGTAGGGCTTGACCTTTACAAACGGAAAACGGAATGGCTATTTTTGCATTATCATTTTCTTTTCTAAAAAATTAATCAACTGCTATATACAAATAATAATATCATCGACTGTTTTTTTAGTGGTGGGTGGCGGGGTGTTGGTGTGGGAGGAAGATTAAACCGAATAGGTAAAACAGCCTTGAGCTGGAACGGAGCAAGTAAAAAATTGGCGTAGCAAAGCGAAGTAATTTTTTTGCTTGCGTAGTGGAGAGGCGCGAGCCGTCTGCGAGTGGAGCGAGGGTGGCAAGACACAGATAGCCCGAATACTTGGAGGGCTGTGGATGCCTACCGTTTACGGCAGGGATGGCGGAGTTTTTGTTTGGAGCGTGCGTTGGAAAAGGCAAGTGCCGGAATGAATGAGCGTGTGGAGTGTAATGTAGTGAAGCGGTTGGGGTGTTTGTGTGGGGCGTAGAGGTTTTGTGGAGCAAAGCGGAACAATACCGCAAACGCAAGTATTGTGGGTGGAAAAAACAAGCTCCCCAATAGCGAAACGAAATGTAACGAAACGAGCGATTGAACGACGGCTCTTGCGTGGGGTGGCGTGCGGTGTGAATGACGGAATGTAGCTTGCGGAATGACAAAATGAACACGGCAAAAGCCACATTGAAAGCGACCACAAAAACTGTGACAGCCCGATTAGCCCGAGCGACCAGCAGGCGAGCACAACAATAAGTGGCGACTGCCCCCATAAAAGAATAATGAGCGTAGCGAATACCTTAGAGGGGAACTGGGGGCAGAAATAGCCACGGATGAGGATTGAGAGAGCGTGTGTAACAAAACAAACAGACACGCAAGCGTGAGCACCTACCGGAGCGCAACGCTTGGTGTGGATGTGGTAGCTGTCAAGGGCAGACGAAAAAATACTACCCGAAGCGCAGCGAAGGTGTGGAGATTTTTTTCAGGCTGCTTGTTATACCCTTGCAGCTATGTTTTTGTGAACAAAGCGAACGATTGACGAATACCTATTTACCTGTTCGGTTTAATGTGCGGTGGGGATTAATCCTTATTATTAAACGGTAGAGGAAATAGAGGATATTGGGGATTTAGAGAAACCAAAGGTTTGTTTTTCCGAAAGGTGGCAATTCCTGTTCTGAAAAATGGGGGACAATTTCGGCAACCATTTCGGGGTATTTGATAGTGATTGGAAGATTCTGCTGCTTAACGGACTTCCAATACATCCGGCTGAATTGATAAACCTGATTGAGCATTTCTCTAACTTCTGACATTGACAGCTCATCTTTTTGCTCTGGATCTGCACTGTTGTCGTTTTTCGGAATTACTTTGGAAACTTTGACTTTCACCGGGAAAAGGTAATCAAAGTTGTTGCTGTTTGCGTATCTTGAATTGTTGTATAAAAGGAACTGATTATACCCAACTTTTATGAATGTGCCACTTATTGGCATCAACCCGGAAAAATCGGTATCGAAAGCTACGTAATCGCTTGCTTCGGTTTTGTTGATTGTAACAATATAAACAGGCATATTGAAACCCAGTTGATACAACATATCCGTGATTGGTTTGGCTTCTTTCCTGCTCATTGTTTTGTAGTAGTGAATGACAATTCGGTTAGGCTTTCTATCTTGATTTTGAACCACAAACATACCAATAGCCTTACGAATATCGGAAACAAGATGTTCGAGATCATCATCACGAGAACAATCGAAGTTTTGGAATACGCCGTTTTTATTGAAACAAAACGCACTACCCACATAGCGTTTTCCTATTTTTTCGGAACGGAATGCACCTACGCCAATAATTAAATCGTTATTCCTTTTTTGAGTTTCTAACTGCCAGGGAATACCTCCGATTTTGGCAAGTATCGCAATTGCAATGTTGGGCAGATGGAAATTAAATCCGGATTTTGATGGATTGTCCTTGTTGATGACTTGTGAGGTTATACTTCTCTCAAGTAATAATTCTTTTATTTTATAATAGATTTCGTGGTATGGACTATTAATGTCGTCTTTTGAGACCGGACTAATGTATAATGCGACGTACAACGTATTTTTTGTATCTACACCTGAAAACTTTTGAGATAGCTTGCTTTTTATTTCAGTAACTGCGGTATCAATATTATCAAAAGTGATACTGCCCCCTTTATCTGTATTAAATTGTTGCTTGATACATTGAGATAGTGGCTTGAATTTGTATGTAATTTCACCGGTAGCTTTGTTTGTATAAGCCCCTAATCCATTCAGAAAAGTATTATAAAGCCGTGTGCAAATATCCTGATTTACTTTGTGGTAAATAAAGAAGAAACGAACATTTTGTCTTTTTGTGGGTTGAAATGGTCCATAAGAATCAGGAAAGTTCTTACTGCCAAAAACACAACTATAAGGGTCGTAACCTTTGTTGTTGCCTCCAAAAATCAACCGGTTAGAATTATCGTAAACTTTATAAATATTGCTTTCCGGTACAGGAATAAACTTATCAGCGTTGAATTTTATTATTTGTTGAAAATCATCCGATAGTAAGTATTGTTTTGCAAAGTATGTGATTTTCCTATAAGTAGGAAGGTATTTATTTTTCACTTTTTCTCTGTGTTCAGAGAGATTTAGTTCGTTGGCAAGGCTGTGATTGATTACCGGATAGATTTGTGAAATATTTTGTTTTTGCAGCG
Source organism: Mariniphaga sp. (assembly GCA_028702595.1). GTDB lineage: Bacteria > Bacteroidota > Bacteroidia > Bacteroidales > Prolixibacteraceae > Mariniphaga. Next base: position 3,957 of record JAQVON010000122.1, read on the forward strand.
GTGTAAGGTGTTTGTGTTTTATGACTTCTCCATCTGCAATCACCCTGAAACTTTCGGTTCTGATATCTAAGGTATCAATAGCCTGATTATAAACGACGGAATAACCATTGAAAGCGACAAGAAGTTCCCAGCCTTGTGTGAGATTCTTAAATTTAGGAGCCAATGAAAACCGTAGGTATTGGGTTGTTTCATTGTTATTTTGTTCGGAATCTTTTATCCAAACTTCCACATTGTTGATATAGTCAAAACCGGCTATTTCTTTCTTTTTGAAATAGTTGTATATTTTATGATTAAAATAATGCTTAGCAATGCGTATCTGCTGATTAAGGTTTATTTCAATCAAATATTTATCACCCTTACATTCAAGCTCCGGATTGTTTAAAGAAAAGAATAAACGTTCTTTATCCTCTAATTCGGGATGCTGTTCCCCAAGTTGCGGATACTCATCTGGAAATATGCTTAACGGATATTGTTCTTCTTCTTTTTCGGTGTAAACATCGAGCTGCACCGTTTCGGAAATAGGGCTGAATGGTAGGATGTTTATTTGCATAATACTATGTATTTTCTATGTTTTGAGCTTCTGGCATAAGTATTAATTCTTTTACTTTAGTTTGATTTCGGGCATTTTAGTTTTAAACTCTGGATCAATATTGTGGCATTGTTCTTTTATGATGCCTCTACGATGAATAGCTGGTTGTAAACAATACATATCAAATTCATTTAAATCGATATCGGAAAGTGTTGTCCAATGTGGAAATAATAATTTCATATATGCTGTCGTAATTCTTTTGACTGCATTAAAATCTCTCATATCTGCATTCTTTTCAAAAGTTACAAGTTCATCAAATAGTAGGCTGTATTGATTTTGTGTTCTTAATGAGTGAAGTATTTCTGAAAAATATTCGACATTAACAGTCCAACCTTTATATATCATACTTTTATTTATACGAGGCAGATGCCATCCTTCAATAAAACAATGGAATCTGTCTAATAATGCTGATTCTCTAAAATTAATGGGAAGAGAATTAAAATATTGATTTGATACTGGACGACGGTACTCATTTAATGGAATATTACCCATTAAAATTAACCCACATTCAGATGAAAATTCATTATTGTCAATGGTTGTTTTTCCACTTTCCAAATATGATTTAAGTGCTGCTTGAATTTCAGATGGTTCCTGAAATACAATTGTTTGAATTTCGTCAAAAGCTGTAAAATCGTGATTTTTTATTATACCATTTTGCTGTCTTTGTTTATCATAAAATAATTTAGCGCGTGTAACTTTTCCTCCACTAACTAACCAACCATATTTTGAGAGATTGCCAAATACATAAGATTTACCAGTCCCTTTAGGTGCAAGTTCTATAACATTTAACCTTGGTTCAACAAAGATTAATAAACGAGTAAGAAATTCTAATTTTTGAGAGATACTTTCAAATCCGGCAGAATCATATTCCATTGCAGATAAAAGGACATCTAACCATTCTTCAATGGTAAATGCTTTCCGAGCTTCTTTTAGATAATTTATATCAACAGAACGATACGGTTTAAATGGTTTATAATCTACCATCTCAACGTGATTTTTCTTTCCATCATCATCTGGTAAAAGACATAATTTAATTATACCCCATTTTTCTCCATCAACAAGAGTCCCTTTATGTTGAGAATAAACATATTCAGGAATTTGTCCCTCATTTAATTTAATACCTAAATCAGGAATAGAAAAACGACGGATTCCCTTTACCAGATCAATATAAATTATAAAGCGAGTAAGTAATGTCAATTGCTCTCCTTGCTCTAATCTGTCTTTTATTGATCCTTGAGGTATAACTGTATCGAGAAACAATGTTAATGCTCCTTTGTCAACCTGTCCAGAATCATTAATGTACTTTTTTAAAATAAAATCTTTGACAAAAGATGGCA
>JAQVON010000123.1:0-4918 GCA_028702595.1 Mariniphaga sp.
ACTACTGGGCGGATTGCCTTATTTCAATTATAATGGGTTGGCTCCAATAGTACAAAATAATAAATGGGGGTTTATAACTCCTGACAGTAAATTTGCTATCAAACCGACATTTGATAAAGTTTTCTTTTTTACTGAACAATTGGCTGCAGTAATGAATAATGGCAAATGGGGATTTATCAATCCTGATGGAACACCAATAATCGAACCCCAGTTTATCGATTCGCAAATGTTTTTTGAAGGGCTTGCCGGGGTAAAAGACAGAAACAACCAAAAATGGGGCTTTATTAATCCTGAAGGGCAATTCCAAATTGAACCGATGTATGATATGGTTACCGGCTTTAGCGAAGGATTTGCTTCGGCAAAATCTGGTGAATACTGGCAAATTATTGACAAAACAGGGCATAAACTGACAAATGAAAAATTTGAAGATTTAAGTGTTTTTGCAGAAGGTTTTTGCTTTTATAAAAAAAACAACTTATGGGGAGTACTTGATAAAACTGGTTCTTCGGTAATTAAGCCTATCTATAAAGATTTTAAAGAACAAACAAAACTGTTTTATTTCTTTTGCGAAAACTCTGCTCCGGTATGCCTTGATGGGATGTGGGGATTTATTGGCCACGACGGCAACTGGTTGGTTAAGCCTCATTACACCATGGCAAATGTATATTCTGAAGGATTTGCCGGAGTAGTAAAGAATGGTTTGTGGGGATTTATTGATAAAAAAGGGAAAACAGTTATTGATTATCAGTTTGATTCTGTTTTGGTTTTTACTGAAGGTTTGTGCGGCTTTTCAAAAAATAAAAAATGGGGATACATCGATCGTACAGGTGAAATAGTTATCGATGCCATTTATGATATGGCATTGGGATTCTCGGGGAGCATTGCATATACACTGAAAGACAATGTCATAGGATTTATTGATAAACAAGGAAAATATATTTGGAAAAACCGCAAATCATCTACATAATGAGTGCAAAATTCAAATTTCCCGATACCGGAATCTATCGCTGCTTTGACGAAGCAGGAAAAATTATTTATCCAGATCAACACCACTTTCTGGCACAACAAGACGGAAAAAATGCACTGCATCCGTTAAGCTATACATTCGTTACAAATAATAATGCGAAAACATCAGACAACATTTCAGTAAAATGTGTGAAAGACAATAATACAGGACTTATCTGGGAGATAAAATCAACAAATCAAGCTGATGTTAATTTCGTTGAAAAAAAATATACGCACCATGAAGCTGAGACCGACTATATCAACAATTTGAACAAAGAAAAATATGGAGGATTCAATGACTGGCGCTTGCCTAATAAAGACGAACTCCGTTCAATTATTGATTATGGTAGAATGAATCCTGCTATCAATACTGAATACTTTCAAAATATTAAAATTGGCCTGTATTGGTGTGCCGAAACCTACCAAATGCAAGATTGCATGGGATGGGGAATTTTTACCGGATATGGAAGCGCTACGGCTATAAGCAAACAAGTGAAGCAATATGCCATTGCAGTTAGAGCCGGTTACAACAATGATTTTGGAAATTGTAACAGCTCGCGTTTTGTGGATAATGGAGACGGAACAGTTACCGATAAAACTACCGGGTTAATGTGGCAGCAGGGCGATAACCCCCGGATGAACTGGTTCGAAACACTGAAATATTGCCAGAACCTAATACTCGCAGGTTACTCCGATTGGAGATTACCAAATATCAAAGAGCTGAATACTATTTTAAACCTGAACAGAAACGACGGCTGGTGGTATTATAAAGATTTTTTCCCAATTGATAATCTCATACCTCCATTGCTTCATTATTTTTCATCCAGCTTGTTCAATGGCGATTTTGTTTGGGTAACAAACTTTAATTACGGATATGACGGATATTACGCAGGCAAAATGTCGCCACTATTGTCAAGAGCTGTTAGGAATGTTGAAGAAAGACCTGTCGCTCAAATTTTCAAACTCCCCGACACCGGCCAAACAAAATGCTTCGATAATAATGGCAATATCTTGAAATCTACCAAAAATACTTTGTTCGAAGGACAAAACGGCGACTTTGTCATCCATCCAGTTTCATACAAAAAAATCGCTAACGGAGGCATCGAACTGGATGATAACACATTAAGTAATAAAAATTGGCTGATGACTAAAGATGTCAATACCGGCCTGATGTGGGAAATAAAATCAAACGATAAAGAAGCTTTAAACCCCGTCAATGAATTATATAATCTCAAAGAAGCTTATGAACATATCCATAAACTAAACAAATACAACTATGGTGGTTTTTCAGACTGGCGAATGCCTAATCGCGAAGAACTGCGCTCCATTGTTTTGTATAACGATGATATTCCGGCAATAAATACGGAATTCTTCCCCGAAACTCAAACAGATTTTTATTGGTCAGACAATAAATACGCGCAGAATAAAAACATGCAATGGGGTATATACTTTGGTTATGGCTGCAGTATTTGTTACTCAAGTCATAAATTTTATTATGTAAGATCTGTTCGCGGCGGTTATAATCCAGTCTTCGGAAATCCTTCTCAAAATAACTATACGATTCATAGCGAAGGAATCGTAACGGACAAGAATACCGGATTAATGTGGATGAGAGATGATCCCGGAGAAATGTCTTTGACTGATGCATTAAATTTCTGTAAAAAGCTTAAACTGGGAGGATATAAAGACTGGAGGCTTCCATCAATGAAGGAGTTAGCAAGCATTGTAGATCTGTCTTTCCCGAATGGGAACTGGTTCAATAAAGAGATATTTCCAACTATCCAAACTAAACCCCTGGGATTTTACTGGTCAGCCACAACCTATCAGGGCACATTTGGTTGGGGAGTGAATTTCCAGTTCGGGTACGATGGGTATTATGCTGATAAAAAAAATGGGAAGTATTGTTTCAAACCGGTTAGAAATTTATACTAAATATTTATATGATGATTAAAAATAGCATTTTTATAACTGTTTTTCTTCTTTTTGCTCCGGTTCTGTTATTTTCTCAGAAAGTAACCGACTCGTTCAATACGATAGAAGTGAATACTCCAGTATCGATATCTTATTTGGGTGATTATTTGTTCTCAAAACCCGGAGTGAATTTAACCATAGAAAACACAATCAGGCAAACAATTCTTACAAAGAAATCATCCAAAATTGTTACCCGATCTGTGTACGTTCCGATAAACCTGGGTTGGTATTATCATAAAGGATACAATTCTGCAATAATGCTTTCATCGGGCATAGGTTGCAGAACCTTAAGAAGTACAGGCCTGTTTTATGGAAGTGCCCTTAATCTTGGAGTTATGAGAACCTTCATCAATGGGCCTACTTATGTTGTTAATGGTGAAGATATTAGTACAGTCACAGGCGGATATTTTTATGGAAATATAATGGCATCTTTTGAAACGGGTTGGGATCTTTCAAAGTGCCGCAAATCTTTACCTGTAAGTACTTTTGTTAAACTAAATGCATTGATACAGTTTCCTTATAACAGTGGAATCTTATTTCATATAATGCCTGAGATTGGACTCCGGTATGCAATTCCACTTAAGGATAAAACAAAACAATATTATAAATCTAAAACTCAAAAAATATGAAGACGAAAATAAATGGATTCCTATTCATCATTCTTTTGTTACTGGTATCTTGCTCAAAAGAAATTGATGATCTTTCAATTGATGCTTATGATGAGTTTGCTGTGCGCAGTGACGGGAATGATATGTTGGTGAAAGTAGTTGGTAACACGGAATCAAAAATCATTATTTTATTCGTCCACGGTGGCCCGGGTGAAGGGAGCTGGATATTCAGCAAGTACGCCGAACAAATAAAGAAAAAATACGCATTAGCCTTATGGGATCAGGCTAACAGCGGTTCAACACAGGGAAATAATAGCGGAGATTGTACCGTACAACGTTACATTGACGATTTGGGGAAAGTAGTTAAGGTTCTGAAACACAGATATGGTGATGAACATGAGTTCTATCTTATGGGGCATAGTTGTGGTGGCGGGTTCTCAGTTGGTTACCTGGGAACAGGGAGTAACCAAAATGATTTCAAGGGATTTATAAATGTGGCAGGAGCTCACAAACTGAAAGCAGTCAAAGATTATCAGCTTATCGAATTACCCCAAAGAGTCGCCATTGAAATAGCAAAAGGGAACACGGCTAAAGAATTGCAGACTGCCCTTGATTTCTGCAATGATCATAAAGAAATAAAAACTGTTGAAGAATTTTCAGAACTAAGCCTTGTCTGTGCAGGAGTTACTGATAAAATAGATAGTGTTCATGTCTATTCACTTATCGAAGCTTCAACATTCCTGGGTGATTATTCTTTCTTCAGCTATTTGTCGAACTGGTCATCTCTTTGGAAGAAAGAAGATTTTATCCGGGAGATATTCTGGGAAACAGATTTTACTGATAAAGTTCCTAATATTACTATTCCAACGTTGGTTATTTGGGGGAAATTTGATATCAATCTTTCGAAACAACTAATGGCTGATGAATATATGAATCTGGTGGGATCGACAGATAAAAAGCTGGTGCTATGTGAACATTCCGGGCACTATTCTTTCGCAAATGAACCCGATGTTTTCTTTCATGCCGTAGATGATTTTATACAAAGAACTAAATAATAAAAACCATGGATTTAAATTTCACCTTTTCAGACACCATTGCGGGATACGTTATCGATTTTAATCTGAGGGAACGTACTTTTAAATTAAAAACGTCTGACAACAGAGAGTTTAATGCTTACCTGGCCGACTCATGTTTTGCCCGCTATGTCCGGAATCTGAATGAAGGGTATCAGGATGCAACCGGTGACCTACATAAATTGTTGGCTTTACCCAGGCAGATGGTTTTTGCGTACGGTACTTTTTACCCGGGAAGTGAATCACACGAAGGAGTATTCC
>JAQVON010000123.1:4928-5848 GCA_028702595.1 Mariniphaga sp.
GAGTATTCCAGACACAGTGGCTGGTTTTCCCCGGGAATGGCCCGGGAATATACAGGCACGAAGAACCCGACTGGTGGATCAACCAGATCGATTCTATAGGTCACAGTTATCTGAAATGGCAGTTCAATCATCCTCAGGATTCAATTGATTATAAGAACTATCGAACCATGCTTCATCTGGGAGGTGCGAAAAAAGGCGACTATTTACAAGAAACAGATACCATTTCAAGGTTGATTTTCGGTTTGGCTTCTGCCTATTTGCTGACCGGCAGGGATGAATTCCTTGAAGGGGCTGAAAAAGGCACCCAATATCTGCGCGACCACATGCGCTTTTATGATGTTGATGAAGACATTGTTTACTGGTATCATGGGATAAAGGTTGAAGGCGATAAGGAAACCAAACTGCTTACCTCGGAGTTTGGCGATGACTATGATTCCATCCCGATGTATGAACAAATTTATGCTTTGGCCGGTCCGACTCAAACCATGCGTATTAATGGCGATCCGGAAATCATGTCCGACATCGAAAAGACCCTGTCGTTGTTTGAACGCTTTTATAAAGACGAAAAAAACGAGGGATACTTTTCACACATCGACCCAATCACTTTAGATCCCAGGGCTGAATCCCTGGCACATAACCGGGCCAGAAAAAACTGGAATTCTGTCGGTGACCATGCCCCGGCTTATCTGATCAATCTTTATCTGGCTACAGGAGATCCCGGACATGCTAAATTTCTCGAATACACTTTCGACACAATAACCAAATACTTTCCTGATTATGAAAACAGTCCTTTTTACAGGAAAAGTTTTTCGAAGACTGGAGCAAGGACCAAAGCTGGGGATGGCAGCAAAACAGAGCCGTGGTGGGTCATAACCTGAAAATTGCCTGGAACCTGATGCGTATGCAATCGCTTAAACCCA
>JAQVON010000124.1 GCA_028702595.1 Mariniphaga sp.
TTCACCACCTGGAGATCGCGGAAATAGCCACTGGGGAGGTTATTGATCACCAGGGCAATCTGCTGAGGTGCCCCCTGCAGCTTATTGCACTTCCCGCGGATCAGCTCAAAAACATCGGGATTTTTCTTGTGCGGCATGATGCTCGATCCGGTGGTAAACTCAGGAGGCAGAGTGACAAAGTTAAAATTCTGACTGGTGAAAAGGCAAACATCAAAGGCCAGTTTCGACAGCGTAGAAGCGATGTTGGCCAGGGCAAAAGCAACGATCTTCTCCACCTTGCCGCGCCCCATCTGGGCATACACCACGTTGTAATTCATATTGCTGAATCCCAGCAGGTCGGTAGTCATCTGCCGGTCGAGCGGAAAGGATGAGCCGTAGCCGGCGGCCGATCCCAGGGGGTTCTGATTGGCAATGCGAAAGGCCGAGGAGAGCAGCTCCAGGTCGTCGGCCAGGCTCTCGGCATAGGCGCCGAACCAAAGACCGAACGACGATGGCATGGCCACCTGCAGATGAGTGTAGCCGGGTATCAGCACCGACTTGTGCTCCTCGCTTCGTGCCAGCAGTGTATCGACCAAACTGTCTGTCGCCTCCACGATGTGGCGGATGCCGTCACGCATGAAGAGCTTCAGATCGAGCAGCACCTGGTCGTTTCGCGAGCGGCCGCTGTGGATCTTCTTCCCCAGATCGCCCAGCGACTGTGTCAACAGCAGCTCCACCTGGGAGTGAACATCCTCCACCCCCTCTTCTATAGTGAAATTTCCATCGGCAGCCTCCCGGTACAACCGTTTCAGCGCCTCTAACAACGGCGCTAACTCCTCCTTTTCAATCAGTCCGACCGACCCAAGCATGGTGACATGGGCCATCGACCCCAAAATATCGTACGGAGCCAGATAGATATCCATTTCGCGGTCCCTGCCTACCGTAAATTTCTCAATCGCTTCATCAACAGCTACCCCTTTATCCCAAAGTTTCATAATTAAAATTTTTAACCGCAATGGTGCAGAGACGCGAATTAAAAACTAAAATAATTATCCTCATTCACATCAAAAATCGCCATGCTCGTCTCATTATAATTGCTAGTTCTAAACGCTATTCGATGTAACTCCCATGAAAATTATAAAACTTCTCCTTTGTGAACAAATTTATTCATGGTCGTTGCATTAAATTTTTGATTCGTATACTTTTATTTCAACAAATACTTTTTCCGGATTCATCTCTTCTTCACCACTTGTTCAAAATACCAATCATACAGCCTTCAACCCGTCCATCGCTTCAGCATCACCTCAGGCACCCGGTATATCTCCTGATTGGGCTGTACCGGCAGCCACCAGTCACTCTCCCGAACTCTTCTCCAGGGGAATGCCAAACACCCGGCGTGCCGGGGCTAAAAAGACCAGAAACAGGATGGAGGTAAGCGACAGCTCGTGCAGCTCACCTTCTCGCAACAAGCCGATCGACAGCACGATGGCATTCTGTGCCAGCAGAGCAATCACATGATGCAGCCGGGGCAGGGGCAGTCCAAACCCGGTGACCAGTCGCCGCACCCATGCCATCTTCCATACCAGCAATGGCATCACCAAAAAGTAAAATCCCAGACCGATAAACATCAGCTTGGAGAAAATCAGCTTATTGATATTAACTCCCCACAACTCCAGATTATGAAGGTTTGTTTCGCCCTGGTAGTTATACTGGCTGAAAAATTCGCCCGTCTCGCGGTTCAGAAGTCGTTGGCCCCAAGAGAGCTCCTCTCCGGCGCCAAAAATAAAAAGGAGAACCATCACAATACTCAACAGCAGCTGCTTCCGGTTTCCCGACCGAACAGCACGAAAGGCGCTGATTCCGAAGATCACAGCAGCTCCCAACAGAAAGATCGTGGTCAGATACTCAGCCAGTCCATCCTCTTTCACCACTTCATAAAAAACATCGTAACTCTGCATCCCAACCATCTTGGCATAGATGATTATGCCAAAAACCAGGAGGTAAACAAAGATATTTACCAGGGTTATAACCAACTTATTATTGCTCATAAGCATTCTCTCAACGAATAATTATTAATAAAAGAGTGTATTTTTGTGACAAAAGTAATCTATTTTGAACATCGGATGAGAAGAAACCTGTTAAAAATGGCTAATACCTGCCCCTTAATCTTCAGCAAAACGGACGTAAACTCTGCCGGATCCGTAATAACCGGTTTTGCCACAAATGTGACAGGTACTTTCATATCTGCGAATAACCGGGACCAGACAAGTCTGTTCCCAGAAATCGGGCTTTCACAAACCCGATACAATGCAATCGGTAACACAACACACAGAACGGTCCCTTCCATCCCCATAAATATAAAATTCATTTCATCATGTTAGCAAAGCAAATCATCCGTCTCCTCAAATACTTCCTGCTGTGGCTTTTCTTTTTCATCGCTGTTAAAGCCCTTTTTCTGCTATACAATTTCAGCACTGCCCGTGAGCTGACGACCATGGAGGTGTGGGGAATTTTCCGGCACGGACTGATCATGGATATCTCCACAGCATCCTATTTGCTGCTCTTCCCCGCCCTGCTTTTCGCTTTCCGGATCATCATTCCGGCCCGGGTAATCAATTGGATTGTCTATCTCTATACTGTTCTGATCCTCTTTTCCGTCTCCATGCTGCAAGCCCTTGACCTGGGTCTCTTCCCCCACTGGGGCACGCGACTGTCGGTTGCCTTCATCGGCTACCTCAACGATCCGGTTTCGCTGAAAGCTACAGTAACTGTCAGCGACCTTCTGTGGGCTTTTCTCCTGATCGTTTTGCTGACAGCCGGATTTCTGTTTCTCTACCGGAAGATCTTCCCTGCCGGCATCGCTCCGGAAGGCAGAAACCGGTGGTACCTGCCACCGTTGCATCTGTTACTTGCGGCAACACTCATCATTCCCATCCGCGGGGGGTTCGATACCTCGCCGCTCAACCACAGCTCGGTGGCATTCAGCTCCAAACTCTTCGTTAACCAGGCAGCCACCAACTTTCTGTGGAACTTTTTCAAATCTTTTCTGAAAAGAGATCTGCTTACCAATCCATGTACTTACTTCCCCAAGGCAGAGAGTGAGGTTCTTTTTGCTAAATTCATGCAGCATGATACTGCTGCGGCACAGCCAAAGCTGATCCAACTCCAACCGGGGAGAATGCCGAACGTCGTTCTGGTCATTTTGGAGAGTATTCCCAATAAAGCGATTGCCTCCCTGGGGGGCCTGAAAGGAGTTACTCCCAACCTGGATGAGCTGATCGAAAGCAGCACCGTGTTCACCCATTTTCATGCCTCGGGAAACCGCTCCGACCGGGGAATGACAGCCCTGCTGGCTGGCTACCCTTCCCTCTTGGGCACCTCCATTGTTCTTCATCCGGAGAAGATGCGCTCACTCCCCCTCCTGCCCCAGTATTTCAACCGACACAGATACCACACCTCCTTCTATTACGGTGGCGACATCAACTTCTACAACCTCCGCACCCTGGTGCTTCAGTCGGAGTACAGGGAGATTATCAGCAAAGAACATTTTCCGGCAGAGCTCGGAAGGATGACCAAATGGGGCGTGCCCGACGGTTACCTGTTTGAGCGGGCAGCAAACGATCTTCAACAATTGACAGCGCCCTTTATGCAAACCATATACACTCTTAGCAGTCACCACCCTTTCGATGTGCCCTTCTCAAAAATTCCAGGCAAAAGCCAGGAGGCAATGTTCCTCAATTCTATAGCCTATACCGACAGCTGCCTGGGAGTATTTGTCCGGCAACTGCAAAAATCACCCCTGTGGGACAATACCCTGCTCCTGGTCACCTCCGACCATGGAGCGTTGGAGCCGGGATCTACAACTATCACCCACCCAGCAACCTACCGGATCCCACTGATCTGGGCCGGGGGTGTTATTGACTCCATACAGAGAATCAATGCCATCACCCAACAGATCGATCTGGGTACGACCCTCATCCATCAACTTGGCTGGAAAAGCGATGACACTCCATTTGCCCGCGACTTCTTCTCAAAAAAACCTTATGCACTCTACATGCATAACGAAGGATGGGGCTACGTCACTCCGGAGGGTGTGGCACTTTTTAACCAGACAACCAACAGATTCACCGAAACACCCGCGGGCAACTACCCGGAACTGAACTACCCGAAAGCCTACTTGCAGGTACTGCATGAAGATTTTGTTACACGATAAAAACTGTTTGAAACTCAAACAGCTTTTGAATCGAAAAAAATACATCATGAAATAATAAATCATTATTCTCACATTTTCTCTATTTCTGATGTGCATCAACTTATTTTTTATGTATATTTGTTTATATAGGTAAAAGCCTGACGAACCTGTTTAAAGTACTACCCTTTCATAGGACCACTCCCTGCTAATTCTTAATTGAATCTTTTTTCAAATTACAATAATAATGATAATGATGTATTCCTGTGTTAATAACCGGAAATAACTCGAAGTAAAACGAAGAGTTATTCTGGTTATTAACACTTTTTCTTTTTTGCTTACTTTTTTCTTTTGTCAATATCTCCATTTCCTGTTGATTTTAGGCCACAGATTTATATAACTCCGCCGGAATCTTACGGTCAATACCCTGGTGGCATAACTTGTTGTTATAATAGCTAATAAATTCCTTTATCCCCTGATACAATTCAAGGCCATCAGATGCCGGATGAAGATACACATAGTCATACTTTAGCGTTCTCCAGAACCTTTCGATAAATATGTTGTCAATAGCCCTTCCTTTGCCATCCATGCTTATTTTAACATCATTCTTCTTCAAATATTCAATCCACTGTTCACAGGTAAATTGGCTTCCCTGATCTGAGTTTATGATTTCCGGCTTACCATGTTCTTTAATAGCTTGTTTAAGCACGGATAGCGAAGCTTCAGCCTCCAGGGTGTTGGATAGTCCCCAGCCTACGATATAACGGCTGTACACATCAATAATGGCCGTCAAATACAAAAAACCATTTTTCATTGGTATATACGTTATATCTATTGCCCAAACCTGATTGGGACGGTTGATTTCCAACCCTTTCAGCAAATATGGATGAATATACTTTTTTAGTCCCAATTTACTCAGATTCTTCTTTGGATATATGGCCATAAGACCCATCAAACGAAGCAATCTCCGAACCCGCTTATGATTCACTACAAAGCCCAGAGAAAATAGCATATCTTGCATTCGCAGAACACCTTCTGTGGGATGATTGATGTAGTGCTCATCCATAATGCGCATAATCTCCAGATTTTCCGCCTTTTCACCTTTCGGTGAATAATACAGGCTACTACGATGAATAGACAAAGCATCGCATTGTCGATTAATGCTTAAATCGTGATTCTTGTCAACAAGATTCCTGCGCTGGCTCATAGTCCGGTCTTCTTGAAGCTTTTTTTTAAAAAGTCATTTTCCATTTCAAGCTGTCCGATCTTGGCGTACAGCTTCTCAGAATCAACTCCTGATTCAGCTTCTGATTTTGATTCAAAAACAGAAGCAGAACGTTCTAAAAACTCCTGTTTCCATTTACTGATCATAGTCGGGTGTAATTCAAACCGCTTGGATAACTCCGCAAGTGTCTCACGCTCCTTGAGCGCTTCAATTGCTACTGTGGCCTTAAAGGCACTCGAAAATTTTCTTCTTGACTTTTTCATAATTCACTGGTAAATTTAATCCTTATTTTCAACTTAACCAGTGGTCCTAATTTTGGGGAGTATTATAAATCTGAACGACACCATTTTTTTGTACACCGATGGGGTCACCGAGGCTATGAACAAACAACATATACTTTTTGGAGAACACCGTTTACTGGAGATCGTTGGAGAGTTGGGCGAACTACCATTAC
>JAQVON010000125.1 GCA_028702595.1 Mariniphaga sp.
TCAGATAATCTGGAGCATTTTTGTTGAATTTTCCCTGTTTTTTGTTCCACTCTTTTTCCAAACAAGTATAAGGAGTACGGAAAAATACAGACTTTCTATCTTTGGTAATCCGCAAATAAATTGGATACTTACCTGTAGATAATTTTTTCTTTCTCAAAACAGTCTTAAAACTAATCATTTATATTGATTTTGGGTACAACATAGGTACAACAAATTGACGTTTAAAGGTAAATAAATCCAGTTTTATAACAAAACTAATTTTTTTAAATTACTGATAATGAAGTTAAAAGAAAATAAATGAAATTGGATGATAACGAAATTATGCAGCTTTGGGAGCAGGGGGTCGCAGGTTCGAATCCTGCTACCCCGACAGCTGAAGATCAAGGAGTTAGAATCATTTCTGACTCCTTTCTTTTTGGTGCGGTTGAAACATGGTTGAAACATTCTGTAATAAATTACTTTTTATCCATCCATATATTCTCCTAAGACATGAAGATGGATGGAAATTTGTGTAAAACCACTTGCATCCAGATTTAAATCCAAAAAGAACTCAATAACGACAGGTTTTTGGGCTTTAGGCTTTAGGAAATTTTGAATTAAAAACTTTTATTTTTGATAATAGAGAGAACAGACTTTATGAGTTTTCTTGGTCACTCAACAAATCTGATCGTATTCCCCAGAGGTTTTAGTTCAAGCATTTCAAATGCCATTATTTGTTCTCTATCGCCATAATTAATTTTTGTTTCAGGATAGTAAAATTGGACGATGGTGCCGGACCTGGGTATGATATGAATAAATACTTCCTCCAAGTCTTCTGTCACTGCACTAAGAATAATCGGATTTTTTTGTTTTATAGCGATAATCTGAAAACGCTCAGCAATTTTACTTCCCAAACCTGATAATTTTTGGTGAATTACCACCAAATTTTCGGGGATGTTTAAATAAATAAAGCCTGTTTCATCCGATAATGGAATCCGCTCAGGGCTTATTTTACCAATTTCATCCGTAGAATCTGGGATATCAAGTCGTGTAAATAGGTGGCAACTAAAGGCTAGTTCATTGTTTAAAATCTCGTCTGCCGTTTGACCTGAACTGTAAGAATATGGCAGCACTATTAGAAGCAAGCTGAAATAAAAGAGAAATTTCATGGTTTTGTTTATAAGTCTTTAAAAATTAATAGCGTAAAGTAACTGATATTATTCAAATTCATCCGACTTTAAGTCTTTAACTGGAATGTTGGTTTTGTCATGATAGCACTTTCTCAATGAAATCATCATCCAAATCATCCTTCAGGCAGTAATTAAAGGCAGTGTGGTTCTCAATAAGCTTATCTGTTACCCAATACTGCTCAAATTCCTGTAGTAGCTCAAATGACCATTTAAGGCCCCAGTATCGCGATAACATATCCCAGGGTAAAGTGTCTTTCCTCTCCCGAATAAACCGTGTTGGTATGGGCAAACAATCGAAAGGATCTGTTGCCAGATTAATTCCACAGTCGAAATGTTCGAGTAGCTTCATTACCTTTTCTTCGTCATATTTCTCTGGAATTTCATATATGCCAAAATTGATCTGTTTCCACCAATCAAAGTAATGCGGATCAATCTCTCTATATATCCTGTAGTCCTGAGGTTGGTAACATGATGTTACCTGCATTCCATCCACTTCAAACAATACGTGGTTAATGTACTAACCCCCCAATAATATGAAATAAAATTGGCGAAACGGTTTGACACTTTAATTTTGTAAAATTATGACAAAAGAAAGGCGTCAAAGGGGGAAAATTAGCTCCTCTTTCCCGTTTCTCATTCCAAGAGAAAATGCCCTGGAAAACAAATTGCCTCGGTAGAGTAAAAAGTGCCTTACTGTCAGATGAAGTCATAACTATTACATCTGTATAAGTGTTACATCTTTCACACATTTTTGTGAATCAGCAAATACATTCTTGAATTTTTTTGTATGTAAAAATTATCTCTTAGTTTTAGCAAAAAATTTCTTTGGTTTTTAAAGTAATTACGAAGGATGCGAAAACATAAATATTATCTACTACTCCTGAGCATACTGTTAGGTCTGTGTATGGGTTGTAAGGATTTTACAGAGCAGGATATATACCAAAGACCTCCCTGGCTTCCCGGAAAATTATTTACAACGTTGTCTGTTCAGGATGATGTTTCCATGTTTGCAGAGTGTTTGCAACTTACCGGATTGGATACCATTCTGGATGTTTCGGGTAGTTGGAGCGTTTTTGCACCTACCAATGAAGCCATGAGAAACTATTTGGCAGAAAATCATTACAGCAGTATTTCTGAGCTTCCCGCATCTGAGTTGAAAAGAATTACCCATTTCCATATCATCCAGGATGCCTGGACTCTTGAACAGCTGCAACAACTCGGGTACAATGGATGGAGAACAAAAGATGTTGCTGATGCTAATTTATATGCCTACAAGCGTGAAACCATCCTGAAAAATCCGGTAGAAAAATATTGGATACACAAGGAGAGAGGAAACGAAAAGATCATATTCGATTCAACAGCTGCCGACGGTTATAAAAGGGTATATGTCCATTCCCGGAAATATGTTCCTGTTTTTTATGATGATTATTTTGATGTGAATGGCCTTAAACCTGAAGATTATCGTTTTTATTTTAACCGGGATTATGAGCCTGGAAATGTGTATTATGCGGGGGCAAAGATATTGCGTTCTAATATTATCGCAGAAAATGGCTTTGTCCATGTCGTCGACAGGGTTGTCAATCCCATGTTAAACGCGAATGAAATTCTTGAAAGAGAATTACCCGGAGAATCGTACAAACTTTTTCTGGAAATGGTTTACTGGTATTATCCTGATTTTGAACCTAATATGACAGCTACGTTTAATCAGCCGGATGTTAAACGGGGCGGGCTGGTGGATACACTTTGGGAATTAAACTACGCCGACCTGGCATTCACACTTCATGATGAACTTGTTGGTTATAAGAGCAATAATATTAATGAAACCCTGATCAGACACAGTGGTTTATTTGCTCCAGTTGATGATGCCTTTAGGGGTTTTATTGACGGTATCCTCACTGCGAAATCAGGTTTCCCGCACTGGCCCGATCATAAAAACCTTCCTAAAGATATTCAGGAAATAATTATTGGACAACATTTTAAGTCTTTTCCGATCTATCCGTCAACGAATCATTACCGAAATATTTTCAGTGAAAACAGCCGTTTTTATCAATACGAAGAAGATATTCTCCGGAAGGAGTTTAGCAGCAATTGTACATTCATCGGACTGAAAGGATATAAACCTGACCGGGTCTTTACCAGTGTTACCGGGCCGGTATTCCTTCGCCCCAAATATTCAATATTTCGATTGGCCATGATCTATTCAGGTGTACATGAAGATATTGCCAAGCATAAAGGTCCGCTCTATTTTTTTCCTATTCCTGATGGGGCACTGGAAGCTGATTCCTCATTGATGGTCAATTGGCTGAGTAATGATAGCTATAGCTTCTCGGCTTACGACAGGTTGATGAGAATGAAGGTTTCGATGAACCGAAATACCATCCGCCGGATGATCCTGAATCATGTTGGTACATTTCAGTCAAGGAGTAATAACAGGGAGACTTTCCGAACACTGGGCGGAAATACCATCACCTGGGATCATAATACCAACACAATCAGAGGAACGCGACCTTCCACATTCGGGCACAATGGTGAAGATGTCGTTACCTGTACACCACTTCCACTGGATGAACCCGCTGATAATGGAAAAGCATGGAGCGTGAATTACTGGTTTAGCTTTTAACCGGGAAGCTACAAATCCACTTGTTTTATGAAGAGAATAGGTGAATTATTTTTACGGGCTATCTACGGTAACGGTTCAAAAAACAGAACTTCAGAAAGGGAGTGAACCGGACCAGAACGTGTGACTATATTGGATTTCTCCCAAACCGGACTGATGTAGTCGATGATGGAAGTATCGCCTTTCTCAGAGATGGAAATTCCATATTCGGCAACTCCCGGGTTGATATGAATGTCAAGTCCTACATTTATCGTTAATTGAGTTGATCCCAGTGTCGTATAGTTTCTTTTTCCATAAGGAAAGTCATTGAGATAATACTCATTTCCCAGAATATGAAAACCGACAAATCGGTAAAATGAATTGGATCTGTTGGTGAGTGCCATCCCAGGAGTGGCTATACGGGCGATCAGGTCTTGAACGTTCATAATTCCAGCCCGTTGATAAATACTGTCATGTTCAATAAGAAGAGTATATTCATCTATCCACAATCGTTGTTTAATACCGGTAAGTTCCATCGCCTTTGAAAGGATAGAGTATTCATTCTGCTGCTGAAGCCAGTCGTAGCCTGTGTTTTTTTCCTGTTGTATTACACCTGAAATAACATGAATGTAACCGTTCGTCATTTCCAGGTTCGACTCCATGATCGGGAAAGAATTGTTTACCTTATAGAAGGAATGATCCCCTTCTGTAGTGATGCCTATGATTAGTCTGTCACCGGAAAGGGTCTCGTCTATTAACGCTCCGTGAGGGAAATCATGCGTGCGTAGCATATTATTCACCACATGGTAGCGGGCTAATTTTTGAGTAAAGCTTGTGTCCTGCAACATTTCCTCAAAATTAGCGTAATCCTTGTTTTCCCGGATGTATTGAATTACTGCTTCATTTGTTGGCAAAAACAGGGTATAACCATCTCCGTGAGGATTGTAACCTCCCATCGTGATCAATAAATCTCCTGCAATTAATATCCTGGAAAACATCGAATAATCCTGCTGGTTTTTTTTCAGGTATTCACCAATGGTTAAGATATTCTCATTATACTGCTGTTCACTGTGCTGATCAAGTTCACAGCTCATCATGAACATACTGACAACTAGCCACAACAATAGAATTCTGATTCCTGTATTCTTGTTTAAATATGTAACAACACGTCCTTTATCCATAAAATATAAATTGATTCCCTATCAATAGCCTGCAAAAATTTGTTGGTTTTTTTTGCAATTATTGGAGCCGAATTTACAATAATATAATGAATATGACAAAGCTCCTGAAATCAATTTGAAATGCTGATCACCTGTTGATATCTGCCAAAAAAGCTTTTTTCATCTTCTTTTTATCTGGTTGCTTGATTTGATTTCTGCCTGTGTTATGGAAATTCTTAAGGAATGGTCAGTTTCTTTATGTTTTTACAAGTTGATTAATAAAAAGAGGCTGCCCTTTTGAGACAGCCTCTTCCAACTTTGTTTAACTATTTAAAAATTGAAAAACTGTTGACTGAGCAAAGTTATCTTCTGATCACTTTGTATCGTCCTACCAATTTTTCTGTATCGCTGATAAGGATCAGGTACATACCAGCCGGTTGGTCATCCAGTGAAACAGCTTCTACTGTTCCGGATACGTTCATATCGCGGATGGCAGCACCCATGGAGTTGAATACCTGGATCCTTCCGCCCGGGGTCAGACCGCTTACCTGGATCCTTCCATCGGTTGGGTTCGGATAGAGATTAATCCCTACTTTGGATATTTCTCCTGTGCTGTCCAGGATAAGGTCGAGGGTATATTCTGTCTGGAATTTTCCGTCGATTGATGTAACGATCAGCACATCGCCGTCGTCCAGGTCGCCTGAAGTTTTTTCAACACCATCTTTATCCAGCACGGTTAATGTTGCCCCGAATGACGGGATCAGGTTGTTCAGGAAGTCGTTCAGCAAGGTTTGTGCTGTAGCTCCGCTGATTACATTGTTTACCTGATCAACTGCATACATGTATGAA
>JAQVON010000011.1 GCA_028702595.1 Mariniphaga sp.
TTATTTTTTGTGATTCTTTCTTGAATGCTATGAGTAGTTTGAACGAGGTGAATTCAAATCCCTATACTCTTCTATTGGGATCTGGTTTAATATCGGTCAACTCTTCAATTTTTATGGGGCGTTTTTCCTCGATAGATTTTCTTGCGGCAATTCCGATTAAACAAGACATTGCCCCATCGCGTGTGCCGGCTGAGTGTTTGAGCGGATCGGCCATGTGCGGGTCTCTGAAAATTTTATCCTGTAATCTGGAATCCCCTCCGCCATGTCCGCCACGAGCTGCTTCAACCTTGATGATTTGATATTCAGGATCGAAATTATTCATGAGGAAAATTTCATCGTAACGTGTAGCATTTTCACCTTTTTGGTTCATCTCAGCAGCATGTAACTGGGCTTGATTTATTTTTTCCTGAACCCGCCATGGGATATCTTCCCACGATTCGAGGCGTCCCTCCTTGCCATTGAATGCTATACGCCATCCTTCGTATGGGGAGTAGGTCGTCAGTGAATAATTCACCACAACATTGTTAGCGTATTTAATTTGAGCTGACATTTTATCGTAAATGTCGATATCCTCACGCCACAGACAATTATCGCGGATATACCCGTCATATTTTTCATTTTTTACATACAGATTGGTTGCATGTTTGTCCCGTGTAATATCCCAATAAAACTTACATCTATCGGTATAGGCGCAATTGCGACAGTTTGCTCCTCTAAAGGAGTTGTTTTTTCCGTAATGCTCCAGGGATCCGTAAGCTGTTATTTCCACGGGATCGGAGTCGATGAACCAGTTGAGCAAATCGAAATGGTGTGTTGCTTTATGTACCCACAGGGAGCCACTCTTGTCGCATTCCCCATGCCAACGTCTGAAATAATCTGCACCATGAAATACATTTAGGTACCAGTGAAAATCGACCGATGTAATTTCTCCGATTGGTTTTTTAGCCAGCTGTTCTTTAATTGCAGAAAAAAGTGTTCCATAGCGGTAATTGAAACCCACAATACATTTTTTCCCTGTTCTTCTTTCGGCATCAAGAATGGCCTGACATTTTACTTCATCGGTAGTCATTGGTTTTTCAGTAAGCACATCAGAACCCATTTCCATTGCCCGGATAATAAACTCGTGATGTGTCGCATCCACTGTAGTGACAATGACCATCTCCGGTTTCGTTTCAACCATCATTTGATCAAAATCAGTGAATACCGGGCATTGAACTCCCATGTGCGATTTGGCAAATTGGAGCCGGCCAGGGTTGATGTCACACATCCCAACAAACTCAACGATATCGCTGTAATTGTCAAGAACACGTTTTCCCCAGAAGCCAATCCCTCTGACGCCTGTTCCTACGATGGCTAATTTTCTTTTTCCATTTTTACTGATCGCAGCACTTACCGGGTTGGTGAGTAGTGATACTCCAGCAGTGGCACCGGCTGTTTTAGTTATGAATTCCCTTCGTTTCATGGTTAGAATGATTTAAAATTTTTAAACTCCGCCAAAAGCACTATATCCTCCATCAACCGGGATGACAATACCGGTTATAAAGCTTGATACATCTGATAGCAGAAAGAGTGTTGCTCCCTGCAAATCTTCCGGCTCTCCAAATTTTCCCATGGGAGTGTTATCCACGATTTTCTGTCCGCGTGGAGAATAATTTCCTGTTTTCTCATCCAAAACCAGGAAACGGTTTTGATGGGTAATAAAAAATCCCGGGGCTATGGAATTCACCCGGATCCCAACTTTTGCCAGGTGAACAGCGAGCCATTGAGTAAAATTATTAATGGATGCTTTTGCTGCTGAGTATGCCGGAATTTTTGTAAGTGGTTTATAGGAGTTCATGGAGGAAATGTTCAAAACCACTCCCTTTTTCTTTTTCAACATATCTGTTGTAAAAACCATGGTTGGCAGAATAGTACCCTTAAAATTGAGGGCAAAAACTTTGTCGAACGCTTCTGCTTGTAACCCATAAAATGTGTCAGACAGGTTTTCAAGGTCTTTTTCTTCTATTTGTTCTACTTTGGTAGTTGCCTGGGGACTGTTTCCTCCAGCACCGTTAATCAGGATGTCAATATCACCTAATTCATTGTTTATAATGGTTTTTGCATGTTCGAGTGACTCTTTATCGAGAACATTTGCGGCAACTCCAATTACTTGGGCGCCAGTTTCACTTGCTATCTCTCCGGCAACTTTATCTGCTATTTCCTTGTTAATATCGGCAATAGCAACGTTCAGCCCTGCTGATGCTAAAGCCCTGACCATAGCACTGCCCAATACACCGGCACCACCTGTAATTACACAAGTTTTTCCTTTTAAATCTTCAAATGATAATTGTTTCATTACACTCCTTTTTAAAATTCTTTATAAAAATCTACATTCTCTTTCGTTACGATATCAATCGAGGTATAATTTTCTTTGGCAATTCCTTTTTTTTGCACGATATACTTAAAAAGTTTGTTGATTGAATTGTACCCCTGTTCTTCAGGGCGTTGGCAGATTAGAAACTGAACCAGGTTTTTTTTCAGGAATAAGACATTCTCCCGCAACAGGTCATGGCCAATCACTTTCATATCATCCCATCCAAATTTTTCAACCAATCGGCCTGCATAATACACTTTGGAGTTGGTGACAAATATGCCTTTAATATTCTTTTTATGAATAGTGTTTACAATTTGATCCATCCATATATCGGATGAAGTATCTGAAATCTCAGTAGTATAGAGTTGACGGGTTGTTTGTTTATTTTTTTTGAACCAGTTGTAAAATCCCTTTTCCCTCTGAACCAGATGGTTCTGATTATCCATCTCTTTTGCAAAATGCATAACCAGTATGTTTCCTTCGGGAAGAATAAGATCCAGTAACTTGCCGGAAACCATTCCGCTTTGATATGAATTTTGTCCTACGTATCCCAATTGTCCGGCAAGTTTAATCTCCGAGTCAATAAAAACAAACGGAATATTCCGTTCTTTCAGTTGCTCAATGAATGATTCCGATTCTTTTTTGAAGAAAGGAGCAAATACAATTCCTTCGGGATTTATACTCAATATTTTTTCAGCGTTTTCGATAAAGCTTTTCGGCTCAGCCTGATTAAATGTAAATGGTTGTATGTCGACCCCAAACTGATTCAGCTCCTGAATGCGCTTTTTAACTCCGATGGCAGGTTTGTTCCAGTAGCCATCCGAAGAAGGGGGAGCAGGAAATAAAGTGGCAAAAAGATACGGCTTTTTTGATGCCAGGGTACTGGCTAGTAGGTTGGGTTGATAGTTCAAATCTTTTACAATTTGCAGAATTTTTCTTTTCGTTATTTCTGCTACTTCACCCCGGTCATGCAATACCCGGTCAACTGTACCAATGGATACATTTGCCCGCTCAGCAATATCCTTGATCCGTATTTGTTTTTCGTTATTGATAACTAGTTATTTTTAAGTGTTTTATTTATAGTCGATCGTTTAATTATTGCAAAGCTATAGAATTTTTTTTGCATTTCGTGTTCGTACACGGAAAAAATTAAACAGACGGGCAAGTTGTATTCTGGCGGTTAATTATCATAATGAAGTTGATCGGTATTGTCGGATAATTTCTGTTGGTCTGATGACAGGTCTTATTGAATATTCGAGGCTGTTCGATAGTTAGGATCAGTTTTTACAGAAACAAATTGTTTTGTATTATGCCCGGGTAAGATGCTCAACTTGTTGCATCCAATAATTCCGGGTTTTTAATCATCTGTTTGATATACCGGAAAAGTTTTCCTCCGTGTGATCCATCAACAACACGATGATCGAGGGTAGCAGAGAGCGTGAATATTTTCCGGGGAACAATTTCGTCATTTACAAAAATCGGCTTTTTATACACTTTCCCGATAATAAGAACGATCGATACATTGGAGGAGGGAAGCAGTGCTCCATAACCGGTATCAAGTCCCAGCGTTCCAATATTGGAAATGAGGTATGAACCAAAACTATCAGAGGAGAGGTTTATCCAGGGAAAAGAAAATCCCCAGTCGATGGTGAAAGTTTTATAAAGATTAAACAGCCAGGTTCGGAATGGCCAGGGTATAGATGAAAGCATGTGTTTGGATTGCATCGCGCTGTTCTCATCTCCAGATCGACTTTCTTTGATTTTTTGAGCAATCATTTTCGTAAATCCTGCAATAGTTAGCTGATCAACATTTTCAATTTTCACCGATCCCATTTCATCTCCTTTTAACAGCACACTCACCATGGCATCAATAGAAGATCTTTGAATTACTTTTCCCCTTCTGATATAGGTGTTTAACTCTGGTACAGCCTCCCGGAAAGCACGGCCAACAATAAGGGTCATCAAATGGGTAAGTGTGGTTTTTATCCCTTCCTTTCTTTTTTTTGCAATAAATTTTTCCAACTCCGTCACATCAATGTCAACCGAACCATAAATTTTAGAGTCCTGAGGTTTGCGATAAATAGAAGATGCTACCTTGCGCCAGTTCGTATTCATGTTCTCTGATGGATTCGCCATAATGCTATTATTTTGTTCGCTTCTTCTGAGCAAATGTAACCTTTTTACCAGTAGTTGATGTGTTTGATCTTTTTATTTTATTTATGCAAAGAGAAAGATCAAACAATTATGGCTCTCCTAATGGTGCAATGGAAAATATCCTGGATTGATTCTCCCCGTCATTCGTCATTGATTTGTCGTTATTCGAATTTAAATTGGACAGGAATATTGGATTGGATTCTATTATTTCTTATTATTGGAGAGAATTTATCAATGAAATGATCCTGACGATTCGTGTTACAAAAATACATGATAAAAAGTATGGGAGTTTAATCTGATAGCTTATAAAATAATTAATTTGGATCAGATGAATAGCATTTAAATAAAAAAAATACTCATATGAACTTAAATTTTCGGAGCAAAACAGCAGTTATCTGTTTTTTTTTACTGGTTTTTCTTTCTGGTATTTCTTATGCCGGACAAAAAATTGTGTCTGGTAATCAGTCGGATGGCTGGGAAATACTGTTTGCAGGCAACAGTATGGAAAAATGGAGGGCTAAAAATGGCACCCAATTCCCTTCCGGGGGATGGAAAATTGAAAATAGTACGTTATTTCTTGCCGGTAAGGGTGGCGACATTGTAACCAAAGAGAAATACAGCAACTTTGAACTGGTTTTTGAATTTAACCTGACCGAGGGAGCGAACAGCGGAATAAAGTATTTTGTTGATCGGATAACAAACAGTGAAACAGGAAATTCTATGATTAACGGGCCGGAATATCAGATAATTGATGATCTTAACAATACGAGTGTCAAAGATGATCCCAACGGACTGAGTTCTACAGCCGCTGCATACCTGTTATATCCTCCGGAGAATAAAAGGCTCTATCCAGCTGGTGAGTGGAATACAGGTAAAATAATTGCCAGGGGTAAAACCGTTGAACACTGGCTCAATGGTGAGCGGGTTTTAAAATACAAACGTGGCAGTAAGGATTTTTTAAAAAGAAAAGCAAAAACCAAATTCAAAAATGACGAAGAATATGGAGAACTGAAAAGCGGTCATATTTTATTGACAGACCATAATGATAGAGTCTATTTCAGGAATATTAAAATCAGAAGATTATAAAGTGGAATCCCCTGCAGCAAACCTCAGCGGGAAACAGAAAGTGATTATAACCCAATCAGGTCAACAGGAAAGCAGGTTGACGGAGTTGATCTCGCGAAGCTCTCAACTTGATATCTCTGTCTGGGTTGAAAAGTTCCCTTTAATAAAGATGTTCCTGTAAAACCTGATTTGTTTTTGTGCCTGTGTTACCATCTGTTCTTCACCGCAGGTAAATATTATAACCGGTAATTACTCCGCTTGTCACGGATTTGGCAGGTGTCTTAATTTTTTATCCAGTTGACAATTTTCTTGTCGTCTGGTTTAATCTTCGGTTCAACCATGTCAATGAATTTTCCGTTCTCATCGATGAGGTATTTTTGGAAATTCCAGGATACTTCCGAATCCATCACACCGTTTTTGGATTTGGTTGTTAACCATTGATATAATGGATGCATATCGTCACCCTTCACAGAAATTTTGCTCATCATTGGAAATGTAACCCCGTAGTTCATTTGACAAAATTGAGCAATTTCATCGTTCGTTCCGGGTTCCTGCTCTCTGAAATTATTGGCAGGAAAACCAATGATGATAAATTTTTCACCGCCATAGGTGTCATATAACTTCTGAAGTTGCTCATATTGTGGAGTTAATCCACATTTTGAGGCTGTGTTTACTACTAAAACCTTTTTGCCTTTCAGACTGGCCAGTTCAAATTTGCTCCCGGTGATATCCTCAACTATAAAATCATAGAATGAGCTTTGTGCAGTTGCTGAACCTGTTATCATGATTATGCTTAAAATTACAATCAGTTTATTCATAACTTTATCGTATTATTTTCTTTTTATGAAACAACTAAAGCTTCCTGAAAGTTTAATATTTTTGAATATGGCTGATTTTTTTTTGGAAATGGTTAAATTTAAAACAGTTTCTTAGCCTGTTTAATTCATGCGTTTAGTTTGATGCAGATGCAAGGCGCCGGAACCCGCAGGCATAGTTATCTATTTCAAGGGTTTCGCAACGAAGCAGATGCATTGAAATAAACGCACTTGTGAAAAATGTTTTTCGTTCATCTGTATTATAAATCATTTGCAAATAACACTTTACCAATTCAAAAATATTTTTTATGAATTAAACAGGTTAGCATTATATCATAGGGACAGAAAGGATTTAAACATCGTTTAATATTAGTAATATGTGTGGCAGGTTTGTTCAGATCATTGATGTGGAGTTGTTTGTGAAAAGGTTTGGTGTTAAAAAACCAGCTGAAATTCGTGTTCAGGATAATTTCAACGTGTCTCCTGGCGAACTTGCGTATGTGATTACCCATGACAAACCTGACCAGTTGCAGGTATTTCAGTTTGGGTTGACACCTCACTGGGCTAAAAAACCGATGTATCTCATCAACGCCCGTTCTGAAGGAGATTTCAATAAGGAAAATGACGTGAATTATGCGGGAGAGCTGGGTATTTCCCAAAAGCCGGCATTCCGTACGGCTATAAAATCCAGGAGGTGCCTGGTGATTGCCCAGGGATATTTCGAAGGACCTGAAAAGGAACGATTAAGCAAGCCGTTTCATATTTATAAAAATGACCAGGAGGTTTTTACATTCGCCGGGATTTGGGATACCTGGGCTGACAATACAACCGGAGAGGTGGTTCATTCCTTTTCTATAATCACAACTGTAGCCAATGAAATCACAAAACAGATAGGCCACCACCGCTCGCCGGTTATTCTGGAAAAAAAAGATGAAAAAAAATGGCTCGATGAAACACTCCCGTTGCAGGATGTGCTCAGTCTGCTGAAACCCTACACGCGTGATGACTTCCAGGCCGATCCTGTCTCCATCCGGGTAAAAGACCCGAAGAACAAGGACCGGGATCTGCTCATTCCGGTTGATCACGACAGCACCACGCAATACAATTCTATCGTGAAAAAAGAGTTGAAGCTGGTAGGAATGGGCAGGAACAGAAGAAAGGAGGATCCGTTAGGGAGGCAGGGAAAATTGTTTTGAAGGATCTCCAACATTTTATACACCCAAACACAATAAAAAAATTTAGAAACAGGTACAGGATTCCATCTACCCGATTGCAGCATTGGGATTATGGATAGGGTGCTGCCTATTTTGTTATGATTTGTACGGCAATTTTGCCATTTTCTCCACCTCCAGGGAAGGGAATCCGAATTCTTCGACGATTTTACCCAGTACCAGATAGATTCCGTCGCCCCGGAAGGGGTAATTTTTCAGGGAATTGGGGAAATGTACCGTATCAAAAAATTCACCGGTGGAATCGAGGAATGTACCAAAGTGCATGATCTCTTTTTTCACTGTGTAGACATACTTGATGGTGACCAGCCGGCCGGCCATTCTTACCTTTTTCCCTACGTTGTTTATCATCTCTTTGGCCTGTATCTCGCCTCTGAAGCGGGTTTGTAGCATATCGAACGCATTTACGCTCACCGGGAATCCCAACAGTTCGATTTCGTCGTAGGCGTCTTTTATTTTTTCATGCTGCAATTGGGGCAGGTCGAATTTTTTTGTGTTTGCATTGAAGAGGGCAAACGACGTCACTGTTTTTGTCTGTTTTTTCAGCAGCAGGTGAGCCTCCCACAGGAGGTTTGATTTTGGTTGGCCGGTAAAACGGAATGCCCCCAGGCGGATAAGCAGGATAAGTTGTTCTTTGGTAACGGGCAACCGTTCCGTGAAATCGGCCAGTGAACGGTAGGGGCCGCGACAGTTCCGTTCATTCAGGATGAGGCTGACGGTGTTTTGCTCCAGATTTTGTACGTGTACAAATCCGAGCCAGATGGTTGTGCCGGAGATACTTGTGGCATTGTGGCTGTGGTTGACGCAAGGTAGTTCCATGCTGGCCCCTTTTCTTCGGGCTTCGTTGACATACACCCAGGTGGGGTAGAAACCGCCAAAATTGTTGATCACAGCCACCTGGAACTCCAGTGGATAGTGAGCTTTCAGATACAGGCTCTGGAAGCTTTCCACTGCGTAGGATGCCGAGTGTGCTTTTGAAAAGGAGTAGCCGGCAAACGATTCGATCTGACGCCACACTTCCCGGGAGATATTTTCGGAGTATCCAAATTTCTTACAGTTGGCAAAATACTTTTCCTCGATGCGGTTAAACTCTTTCAGCGAGCGGTATTTGCCCGACATGGCCCGTCGTAGTACGTCGGCCTCAGCGAGGTCGAGACCGGCAAAGTGATGGGCCACCTTGATGACATCTTCCTGGTACACCATAACCCCGTAAGTTTCGGCCAGCTGCTCTTTCATGACGGAGTGGATGTATTCAAAATTGTTGGGATGATGGAACCGTCGGATATATTCTTTCATCATGCCCGATTTTGCCACTCCCGGCCGGATGATGGAGCTGGCTGCCACCAGCGTGATGTAGTCGCTGCACCGGAGTTTTCTGAGCAGTCCACGCATGGCCGGACTTTCGATGTAGAAGCAGCCGTTGGTTTCACCGGTTTTGAGCTGTTGTTTTACTTTCTCGTCTTCAAAGAAACGGCCCACCTGGTGAACATCCACCTCTTCACCGCGGTTTTCACGGATGATCTCCACGGCCTCTTTGATGTGGCCAATGCCACGCTGGCTCAGGATGTCGAGCTTTTCGAACCCCATCTCTTCCGCGATGTACATGTCCCAGTGGGTGGTGGGAAACCCCTTGGGCGGCAGGTCCAGGGCCGTGTAGCAGGTTATCGGATCTTCTGAGATGAGAATCCCTCCGGCATGGATGGTACGCAGGTTAGGAAATCCATTCATCTGGATCCCCAGTGAGGTGATGAGTGCAGTGATGTCATTTTTGTTGCAGTCGTTTCCGGGATCATGTACCAGCAGGTCGATTTCCTCCTTGGGCAAGCCGAACACTTTGCCCAGTTCACGCACCACCGACCGGCTCTGAAAAGTGGAGGTAGCGCCCAGCAGGGCTGTATGGTCTCTGCCGTATCGCTTGAAAATATAATCCTGCACCTCGTCGCGGTCGCGCCACGAGTAATCGATGTCGAAATCGGGCGGACTGGTCCGCTTGGGGTTCAGGAACCGCTCGAAGTAAAGGTTCAGTTTGATGGGATCCACATCGGTGATCCGGAGGCAGTAAGCCACCACGCTGTTGGCCCCGCTGCCCCGACCCACGTGATAAAAACCCCGTGACATGCTGTAGCGGATGATGTCCCAGGCAATGAGGAAGTAGGCTGAGAACCCCAGCTTGTCGATAATCTGCAGCTCGTGCGTAATCCGTTCCCGTGCCTGCGGGTTGTTTTTGCCGTAACGGTAAACCATGCCGTCCAGAGCCAGCTTTGCCAGCAGCAGCCTGTCGTCGTATGCCGACTGGCTGAAGGTTTTTTTGTTCTTTATGGTTGAATGATCAAAGCTGATGGTACATTCACCCAAAATCTTTCCGGTGTTCTTCAGAATGTCCGGATACGATTCAACCGTCTTTTTCAGGCGGGTTACCGGGATCATCATTTCATTCTGGGCGGCTACCTGGCCGGACTGCAGCTTGCTGATGAGCGTGTTGTGGGCGATGGCCCGCAGGCTTTTATGCAGGAACCAGCCGGTAGGGTCGCGAAAGGTGACCGGCTGCCAGACGAGCAGCTTATCCTGGTATTTGAGGTATTCGGAAGTGAGGAGCTGGTTTATCTGTGTTGGTTTTATACCGGTATATTCGTACTCCTTCAGCTCGCGGGGACCTTTACTTCCCGGGGGATAGATTATCGTTGCATTACCAAAAACCCACTCATCGGCAGAAAACTCTTTCTTGTTCAGGTAGTGCCAGGAGAGGTAGTCGTTTATCTCCTTGAAGCCGGCGTTATTTTTTGCCAGGGCGGTAAAAAGAAGACGGTCGCCGTTGCGGATCTCTGCCCCGGCGATGGGTTTTATGCCTGCATCGGCAGCTTTTTTTACAAATTCCGGAATGCCCATTGTTGTATTGATGTCGGTTAGCGCCAGCATTTCTGCTCCGCTTTGGCGGGCAAGGGCTATCAGCTCGTCGATGCTAAGGGTTCCGTAGCGGAGACTGAAATAGGAATGAACATTCCAATACATGATTACAATTGTTTTTTATTTTTGTTTTATGCTGATTTAATCCTAATTGCTGTTCCCTTCAGTTAATTCTTTGATCATATTGCATACATGCTTTCAACGGGATTCAGTATCCCGATTACGTTAAAGCCAGTTTCCTTTTGTTTAATATTGTTTTCCACTGGCCAAGTTGCAACGGGAGTATGTTTTTTATATACATTTTTTTCTGTTGAGTCCGGATTTTTCATTGCCATTGATCTCAGTCAACGAGCTGGAGATTTCACATGGAGCGGATTATATCGCTCTATTCCTGAGGCTCTCCGGATGGCATTCACTCCGTAGCGGCGTCTGATCTTGTCCATTGAGAGGTATAGTTTTACCTGTTTTTCGTTGTTGTCGAACAGGTTGAGTTGCTGGGCGCCGCTTATTAGTCCGCCCAGCTTGACGCCGATGAGCCGCACCAGCATCCTGCGCTGGTACAAGCGTTTGAAGAGCGCCCTGGCCGTTTCGATCAGCGTGTGGTCGAAAGCGGTGTAGGCCAGCTTTTGCTGGATGGTGTGGGTGTCGTAGTTGGCATACCGTATCTTTATGGTGATCACCGATGCCAGCCGTTCTTTATTGCGCAGTTTGAAGCAGAGCTTTTCAGTCATGGCGGTGAGTATCCGTTCGAGCATCACCACATCGATGGTGTCGGTTTCAAATGTTTGTTCGGAGCTGATGGATTTTTCCTCGGAGTAGGGGATTACGGGGGAGAAGTCGATCCCGTTGGCCCGCCGCCATATCTCAATCCCGTTTTTGCCCAGCACACTTTCCATCATCTCCATGGGGATGGCGCTTAGCGTTTCGATGTTGGCTACACCCATCGACAGCAGCAGCTGGCAGGTTTTGGGCCCGATCATGGGGATTTTACGGATGGGAAGCGGGTTCAGGAACGACCTCACACCATACTGGTCCACCTCCTTCTCTCCGTTGGGTTTGGCTTCCCCGGCAGCGATCTTTGATACCGTTTTATTCACAGAAAGGCCGCATGAAATGGGCAGACCTGTTTCGCGGATGATGGTTTGCCGCAGCTCATGCGTCCATTTCTGTGCCCCCCAGAAGCGGTCCATGCCGGTGATGTCAAGATAATGCTCGTCGATGGACGCCTTTTCATAAAGCGGCGACTTTTCAGCAATCACATCGGTTACCAGTCGGGAATATTTGCTGTACAGATCCATGTCACCACGTATAACCGTGGCATCGTGGCAAAGATTTAACGCCATCTTCATGGGCATGGCCGAATGTATACCAAACTGCCGTGCCTCATAGCTGCAACTGGCTACAACCCCGCGATCCGACAAGCTGCCGATGATCACCGGCCTGTTGTTCAGCGCCGGGTTCAGCAGCCGCTCCACCGACACGAAAAAAGTGTCCATATCCATGTGTACAATCGTTCTGTCCTGAAACTGCATTTCGTTTTCCTCTTGTCTTATTTATTATTGGGGTACGAGCCCCACACCCTGCTTTGATTTGATTGCTTTTCTGTTTTGATACTTCAGCAGCCCTGCTGCAAAATACTCCAACTCATTATTTTATTGATTCCTATGGTACAATTCAAAATTTTTTTTATTTTTGACTATTTATTAATCAAATTTGGCGATTATATATTAGTCATTATTATTGAGACGGCAAAATGTATCTGTCAGCAAATATTAAATTTTTACGAAAAAGAAAGCGGCTAACGCAAAGCGGACTGGCGGAGTTGCTGGGCATCAACCGCTCGGGTGTGAATAACTACGAAAATGGTTCGGCTGTTCCTCCCGTGCAAGTCTTGATTGCCCTTTCCGACCTGTTTCACATTTCCATTGACACTCTCCTGCGAATCAATCTTTCGAAGTTGCGGGATAGCCAGTTATACCTGATTGAGCACGGCTCCGACATGTTTGTGAAAGGGAATGAACTACGAGTGCTGACCACCACGGTAGACAGCAGTAACAGGGACAACATTGAACTTGTTTCCATCAGGGCAAAGGCTGGCTATACCACCGGGTATTTCGACCCGGAGTACATTGCAGGATTACCAGTCTTTCAGCTGCCTTTTCTTTCCAAAGAGAAGAAATACCGAACCTTTCAGATTTCGGGTGATTCGATGCTGCCGATTCCTGATAAAAGCTGGGTGACCGGTGAGTATGTCCAGAATCTGAATGACATAAAAGATGACAGTCTGTATATTGTGCTTACCCTCAATGAAGGGATTGTTTTCAAGAAGGTGAAAAATGAGTTGAAGACAAACGGGACCCTGCAAATGATCTCCACCAATCCGGAGTATGCCCCTTATGATTTACCTGTGAGTGAAGTGCGGGAGATATGGAGATTTGTTCACTATATTACTACCGAAGTACCGGAGTTCCATGAAACAGAACAATTACAGCGTCAGATCAAGGCTGTGAGGACTGAGCTGGAACAAGTTTGGAAAACATTAAAATCAGGAAAGAACAGGCCGGGTGGCAATGGGGCAGAGGGTTATTAATGTGAGTATTTTTTCCACACAGCTATAACAGATGGAGTGAAGAATTTCTATGTGAAGCTAGTCTCCGTAAGTTTTAGCCTGGTGGCTGATTTCTGAATCGCTGAAAAAAAGTAAAGCAACCGGGATTTTCCTTCCGGTTGCTTTTCCGACGAATCAGAACAAATTTTATCACTTTACAAATTTGTTCACTAGGGGAATTGATTTGGTTTTTACGGTACTAAGGTATTTTTCATTACTCTAAAAAAATTGGAGAGAAAGAAATTTTTTGCATGATCAGGTATTATTGTGTGAAGGGTGGTTCATTGGTTATTTTTTCTAATTAGAGTCTGTCCATAAGATCCTCTGACTGCGTTATGCTTGTTCTTAAAGTGGTTATTTAGTGATAGTAAACTCACATTTTACTGGTTTCGCAAGCCTTGTTAGCGTACTTTTTAAATCAGACTCTTGACTTTAAAGACAAACACTGATTAAGGGGATTCTGGACAAAATTATAACGCAGAAGATTAGAAAATGCGATAAAAGTGGGTAAAAATGAAATATATCTATTTTCCGATCATTAACTTTTTTGTTTTGTTGAAATTTGGGCTTTGTATCCTGATATAATACATGCCCGGTTGAAAGGTCGAAAGATTCAGTGTTTGTAATTTATCCCGCCATGTTTCTGCAAAAACAATCTGTCCCAGATGATTGAAAATTTTCAGTTCAAAAGGGATGACTCCTGTTTTGATTTCAACCTGCAGATAATCGGTGGCCGGATTGGGGTAAATGGTGATGCGTTCATCCTCTTCTCCCGAATTATCGTGCGGTACGCAAGGTTTGTTGAAGGCTTCATCCAAAAAGGAGAGCCTTGCGTTGAGCCATTCAGAGAGATACTCCATGTGTTCTTCATCCGTTTTATATTGATCCCAGGCGTTTTCTTCTCTTTCGTAAATTCCGTTTTCAGAAAGATAATGAAAGTTTTTTTTGAACAAATCTATGATGGTTTGATGGGTTAATTGATTTTTTCTCAGATTGTTCCATCTGTTAGTCAATTCTCGATGGAACCCGTTTTCACTGCAATCAGATATTAACCTGTCATACAATCTGTTTGACAAAATGTCATCTGTTTTGTTCTCCTTATCACCTCGCCACATGGTGCCAAATACCCCGTCCAGATCCCAGGGGACGTAGAAATAAGGTTCTCCCTGATCGTATCGGGCAACGTATATGTTTTTACCGGTATTGTCGGTAGCCCTTGACAGGTTCAGGAAGATAAAATAATCAACCGCATTGTTCTTTTCAAACATGACCGGGTAAGTCTGGAAAAAATAATGGTTGGTTGCATTCATCACAAAATCGACAAAACCATATAAATTTATCCAGTCGGTTACCTCTTCCGGATATTTGAATTCAAATCCCTCCCAGTAAATATCCTGGTTGTTAAAGTCGGGCAATGAACTGAATGTAGGAGCTCCCCAACTAACTCCCTTATAGAGTTCGCCCCTCATTTTGTCATTGTATTTTTTGAGTTGAAGTTGTTTGCGGTCTACTCTTTCACTCAGTGCATATACTCCATAATACCGACCGTTCAGGAAGAGTTCAACATATTTCATCTCAATTCCGTTTACAGCATCACTTTCCTGGTTGTGATAGTATACGGTATGAAACAGCTTCCAAAGTTCGTTGCTGGTTTTGCTTCTGATGCGAAGTGGTTCATTATACATGGCCTGCAGGTTCCAGTCGTCATCGTTTCGCATACCCAACATGCTTACATCTTTTGTTGTCCGGCCACTTTTGTCCTCCCAAAATTCAATCCTGAAAGATTTTTTTGGGTATGACTGGATCCAACCCCCTCTGTATTCAATACCAATGTTTGCATGGAGGGTGTTCCCGCTGGATTCCGATAACAGGAATTCAGCAGGAACACGCGGTTCATCAACTATCTCATACGATGTGGAAATGTGCACAAGCGGAAGTTGGGTAAAATAGAGGGTGTAGCTGATATCATCTGAATTGACCACTTTATAAGCAATACCGTTTTCGATGGTGTTAAAAACTTGTGCAAAATAATATTGTTCATCAAGCATCAGAGAAGTTCGGGGTTTTGTCCACTGAGCATCTATTTGTCCGGATTTTTGATTGATCACGATGAGTTTCCGTACATGATCAATTTGGTACAGATGTTCCTTCACAGTGAAGGGATCATTTCCCCGGGCGAAAAAAAATAATGGCCAAAATAAAACGAACAGAAGCAAGCCCCTTGCATTTTTTGGTCGATACCCCGGTAAAGAAATCTGCTGTTTACCTGTCACCATTTTGCACTGCTGAATGATTGGTTTCAGTTACAAACATAGGGAGAAATGTTTTCAGTTGTAAGCAGAACTGTGATTAATTTTTTGCTGTCATTATATTTCTACTTAATCCCCATGTTTTGTGAAGAATTTTCTTCATTTTTGTTCACAGATCATGATGGTTACCTAAATAAGATGAGCCTGTTAAATTCATTAACTATTATCACAGCCAATCAGGTGGATACAATGACGATGCTGGCTGTACGCTTTGCTTTTAACCTGGCTGCCACGTTTGTCATTGTGGTGCTTTTATATGCCCGGATCAGCAAGCGAAAAGAGTTTTATTTCAGTTACTTTGCCATCAGTATAGCGGTCTTTCTGCTCTGTTTTCTTCTGGAGAATGTATCCATTGAACTGGGCTTTGCCCTGGGACTGTTCGCGATATTTGGCATTATCCGGTACCGTACCGATACGATTCCGCCCAAGGAGATGACCTACCTGTTTGTCATCATTACGGTTTCGGTGATCAATGCGCTTTCAAAGGATTATTTCGGGTATATTGAACTTACATTTGTTAATCTGCTGATGATCGGGGCATTGTGGGCACTGGAAAAAATTTTGATGGTGCGTCAGGAGAATTCGGTGGTGGTGATTTATAATAATATGGACAACATCCATCGTGAAAAAGAATCGCAACTGTTGGAAGACCTGGAAAAAAGCATCGGCAGGAAGATAAAAAGGTATGAGTTGGACCGCATTGATTATAAGCGTAATATAGCATGGCTTACCGTATTTTTTGATAACAACGGACAACAGGATGAGGAGGAGGCCGAATGAAACGCATTACAATTTTATTTGTTTTTTTAGGTGCTTTTATTGTTGTGGCCTATGGGAAGACAGAAAGTTTCGGTACTTGGATTGAATTGGAATTCCGAAAAGATTTTTTAGAAAGGTTTGCCTTTAGCTTGTCTCCCGAAATTCGCCTACAGGACCGGTTTAACCCGGACAGGTTTTTGTTGCAGGGACAGCTTTCTTTTCAACCCGTTTCCCTTATCGAGTTGGCGGCTTCATACCGTGTAGAAACTGAAAGAAAAACAGGTGGAAATGTAGCTGCTTCCCGGTATGCCTTTGATGCGCATATAAAAAAGGACCTTTCCCGTTTTGAAGTGGCATTTCGGGGCAGGTTAACAAATTACTCGGAAGAAAAAGAAGACGACTACGAAACGTTTTTGAGGCCCCGTGTGAAGATTGAATATGACATAAAAGGCAGTAAAATAAAGCCTTATGTGAGTTGTGAGCTGTTTCATAATGCAATAAGAAAAGAGACCCAAAAACTGAGGTACGATGTCGGTTTTACCCGGAAAATTGGCGGACCACACCGCATTGGGGGTTATCTGCGTCTAAACGATTATTTCACAGAGAAAGCTTCTATATACATCGTGGGTATAGGGTACCGGTTGAGATTATAGATCAAAAAAATTTATCATCATGGATCACGAAAATAAATCAATTCACGAATTCGATTTTCAACTCATTTGCGAATATTTTTCACATTTAGAACGACAAGGACCCGGCAGTCCTGACGTTACACTGAAAGCTTTGAGTTTTGTTGATAATCTGACCGAACATGCTGCCATTGCAGATATTGGCTGCGGGACAGGAGGTCAGACTATCGTGCTGGCACAGCATGCACCAGGGATGATTACAGGCATTGATTTGTTTCCCCTTTTCATCGATCTTTTTAACCGGAATGCACGCAGCCTGAATCTTCAGGAAAAAATGAAAGGCGTTGTTGGATCAATGGATAACCTTTCTTTTCATGAAGAAGAACTGGATCTTATCTGGTCGGAAGGTGCGATTTATAACATAGGTTTTGAAAAAGGACTGAATGAATGGAGAAAATTTTTGAAAACTGGTGGATATATTGCTGTTACTGAGGCTTCCTGGTTTACAGAAAAGCGCCCTGTCGAAATCGAAGATTTCTGGATGGATGCTTATCCTGAAATGGACACAATTCCTAACAAGGTGGCTCAAATGCAAGGGGCAGGATATATACCTGTTGCCACTTTTATCCTTTCCGAAAACTGTTGGACCGAATATTTTTATGCCCCTCAGAAAGCGGTACAGAAAGCTTTTCTTGAAAAGTACGCTGGGAATAAAACAGCCGAACAGTTTGTTGCATATCAAAGACATGAAACCCAGCTGTATTTTAAATACAAAGCCTATTATGGGTATGTTTTTTATATTGGCAGGAAAATTTGAAAATTTTTGATTAAGGATTGGCCTGGATCCAGGCCAATCCTTTGTTTTTATTGACCTAACGCCAAAATATTTTTAAATACTAAACAGCGTTTCACTCCCTATAACTCCAATAAAAAGACAAACAGGTTGTATATCCCGTGAATAAAAGTTACCGACAATATGGCTCCGTCTTTTCTGAACGTACCTGCATCATATAAGAAACTGAGTAATAATCCGACAATTGTGCCGCAAATAAAATAGTACACATTGAAAAAGTGAGAAATGCCAAACAAAACAGAAGAAAAGACAAGGTAAATACAGTGCCGTTTTTTCATTTTTAGCACCGAATGAATGATCCAATGGGGAAACGCCTGGAAGATTAGTGTTTCCATGACAGGCCCCAGGATTACAGTAATC
This sequence comes from Mariniphaga sp., assembly GCA_028702595.1. Lineage (GTDB taxonomy): Bacteria > Bacteroidota > Bacteroidia > Bacteroidales > Prolixibacteraceae > Mariniphaga. Next base: position 18,039 of record JAQVON010000011.1, read on the forward strand.
ACAAATACTACCATAACACCATTCTCTGTCAGGGATTCAACAACCGGATTGCTGCCGCTGCCTTCGGGACTCACCAATCCAAAGAATGCTGAAATTAACACCAAGACAATGATCCCAAAAGAATGAAATGTAAATCTGTTCTGTTTTGCCAAATATTTTAATGCTGTGATCATTTTGTTGTGGATTGAATCCTGGTATGAAAAAATATTTCAAAGGCTTGTTAATTGTTTTTTAAGAATGAATTGTTGCGTTTCCTAAACCATCTGTACAAAAGATAATTGAAGACAACACAAAATGCCATGGCATATAGAGTGAAAATAATATCAACAAAATCAAATGTTTGAAACGGAATTGCAAGTTGGATCAGTTCATAAAGAATTAATCCGGCAGCTGAAGCAATGGGTAAAACTATAATGTCAACCATTTTTATCCTTCCGGATAAGTACCACAATAAAAAATTCAGCACAATCAATCCGAAGAAATTAGACAAATTAAATATACAACTAATTTTACTGCTATCTGTCAGAGAAAAAGGAATTATTTCTATAAAGAAAAATGCCAGTAGAATAGAAATTACCAAACAAATTGCTAATGTCGTTTTTAAGCTCATTGCTTTTGCCATTTTGAAAGGAAATACCCAGTAGCAAAAATAAATTTATCTTCCTCTGGGAATACCCTCGAAATATTCAGGATGTTCCTTATACGATTTTATATATGCTTTTCCAATTTGCTTCCAGACATCATACAATATACCGGCTGCAATAGCTTCAAAAATAAAAAAAATAATTCCCGGATTACCGCCTTCAATGAATTGTAAATCTTCCCGGGCTAAAATTTTTACAGATTTAGAGACTGTTTTAAAATTATTTCTTTTCATAACATTTTAGTTGAAATGAATTAATTGCGTTTTGGTTTTAACGGTACTAAGGTATTTTCCTTCACTCTGAAAAAAATGGAGTAAAGAAAATTTTTAAGACAGGCATCCTGATGAAAGACATTTTTGATCAGAAAATTCTTAAAAGAAAGGACTGAGAAAATTGGACATCTTCTGCGAACCCCGGAGAAATAAAGTTATATTTGTTCATTGATCTGATAACCTGAAGTATGGAAGACAGTTCTTTTGGGAAGGACAAAATAAATATGTATTTGCTTTTGATGGTTCACGGTCACGTCATTTCAAAACAGTCCAAATTTTATTCAGGAAGATTTGTCATTCAGAAATTAAAATAAACGATAAGATTATGAAAAAAACAGCGCTTATTTGGCTCATTGCAGGTTGCTTCCTTTGCAGTTGCAACAGTAAAACCATTTCGGTTGAACCCCGGTTCGTGGAAAAGGTACTGAGTGATCAGGCTCCTCAACATTTATGGACTAAATCGTTTGGAGATGTAAATATGGATGGAAAAACAGATATTCTGGTTGGTGGTTGGCGGTCAGGTGGCCTGGTGGCATATTTGGCACCTGATTGGGAAGAATATATTATCAACGATTCATTAAAAATAGGGACTGATTCTGAAATTTGTGATTTGAACAACGATGGAACGAATGATATCGTAACGATTGACGATGGAAACAGAAAATTGATCTGGTTACGTGGTCCTGATTGGCAATATCAACAAATAGATTCAAAGACTCTGCATGATGCAAAGGTGGCTGACTTTAACAACGACGGTCTGCTTGATATTGTAGCCCGGAATCAGGCAGAATTTGGTAATCGAAGCGGGGACACACTCTATTTTTATATCCAGAAGCCTGTTGGTGAATGGAGTAAATATACTCAGCCTGTTGTTAACGGTGAGGGAATAAAGGTTGCCGATGTAAATGGCAACGGAAGACTGGATGTGATTATTAACCAGTATTGGTTGGAAAATACAGGAAACATATCGATTTGATGTTGATTTTCTCTGCCAGCTCCATTATTTGTTTAAAATTCTGCTGTCCGAAAATTTTATTTCATTATTTTTATCCTTTTTGTAAAACGGTTTCATTATAATCAATATACCAATTGGAGGGGAACCCGAAAGGGTGAATTTTTACTTTTTTTTTATTTAGAAGGATACTACTGATTTGTTTCAAACAACGGCATTGGAAAAGAGATTTTATGAGGTGTTTTTATATTGATAACTTCAAATTCATCCTTTTGTATTTTATGTGCTTAATAACTTAAATACCAGTCATATGAAAAGACTAATGTATGTGCTATTTATTAGCTTGTCTGTCGCATTTATAACGACAAACTGCAAGCAGTCAGAAAACTCTCCTGTTGATGAAGGGGCAACGTATGATTTGCTAAGTGAAAACTTTCCAAATCCATCTGGTCTTGCACGTCCCAAAGTATATTGGTGGTGCCTGAATGGTTTTATCGATACTTTGAAGGCAAGGGAGGAATTTATTGCCATGAAAAATGCCGGCATAACCGGCTTTGACTTGTTTGAGATCGGTTCAAGAGATAAAATCATCCCGGCAGGACCTGCCTTTTTGGGTGATGAATCATTGAATATTATCAAATTCGTGGTGGACGAAGCGGGCAAACATGGATTAACCGTGGGTTTAAACCTTGCGAGCAGCTGGAATGCCGGCGGAAGCTGGATTGAGGCGAAAAATGGTGGCAAATCCCTTTACCGTTCAAGTACGAGGATCAGTGGCAATTCAGAAGAGCAAAACATTAAAGTACCCTTTCCTGAGATCAATTTCCCAAAATCTGCCCTTATCGGGGGAACCGGCAAGTCCCTGATCCCTTTCCGGGATGACGGAAGGCCAGAATATTATGAAGAAATAGCGGTTCTTGCTGTTCCTTCAGGTATTGAAAAAAATTCCCTTGATGTTTCAATGGTGATAGACGTTTCGAATTATTTTAACCCTGAGAGTGATGAACTGAGCTGGAAAGCCCCGGAAGGTGAATGGGAGATTTACCGTTTTGTTTGTTCAAATTCAGGTCAACAGGTAGTATTGCCCAGCCCGTATTCTGCAGGACTGACTATCGATCATTTCGACTCAACAGCGGTTCGCACACACCTGACGTATATCATTAACCGCCTGAAGCCGGTTCTCGGAGATTTCAGGAATACTGCACTGACAAGTTTTTACCTGGCCAGTTATGAAGCAAGAGGTTTCGTCTGGTCATCCACCCTGCCACGGGAATTTAAAAAACTTCACGGTTATGACATTAATAAATATTTGCCTGTGTTTTTTGATGCCGAATTGTTCGATGTTGAAACCACAAAAAAAATACAAAGAAATTTTAGGAAGACCCTTTCCGAGATGATGATTACCAACCTCTATGAAAAAACAAGAGAGATATGTAATACTCACGGGCTGAAAATCAACTGTGAAGCTGGAGGTCCGGGTTATCCCCTTTACAATGGTCCCGCTGAACCTCTTAAGGCACTCGGAGCACTGGATATCCCCCGCGGAGAATTCTGGGTGAACCATTCACGATATTATTTAGACGATTATATTAACGATAGCATCGATATCCTTCGCGTGGTTAAGGAAGTTTCGGCAGCATCCCATATTTATAAGAGGGGGATTGTGGAAATGGAGGCATTTACTTCATTTGAACATTGGATGGAAGGTCCTTTTGATATTAAATGGATAGGCGACAGGGCATTCTGTGAAGGAATGAACAGAGTGGCTTTTCATGGCTTTACCCATAATCCTGCAGGAATGGGCTTCCCCGGAATTGTTTATCACGCAGGTACTCACATGAATAATAAAAGAGTGTGGTGGCCAAAGATCAATCCTTTTATTGATTACCTGTCCAGAATATCATATATATTCCAGAAAGCCGATTTTACTGCTGATGTGGTTTATTATTACGGTGACAGGGTCCCCAATGTAGCTACCCCGAAAAACACTCGTTTTAAGGTTGGACCAGGTTATGACTATGAAATTATCAATACAGAAATACTTCTTGACGACCTGTCATTTGAAAACGGGAAGCTGACACTATCCAACGGTGCCGAATTCTCCATGCTTGCACTTGATTATGAGGATGTTATTAATCCAGCCGTGTTGGTAAAACTTGATCAGCTGGCCAGGCAGGGTGCAGTTATAGCCGGGAAAAAACCAGAAAAGGTCGGTGAACTGTTTAAACATCGTTATTCCGGACAAAATGGCGAAAAATTATTGAATAAATTATGGACAAACATGGATGATCCCTCTGCATTTAAACCAGGCACCGGTAAAGTGATTTCGGGAATGACTCCCCGCCAGATACTTGCAGCTCTTGATGTTCCTTCAGACCTTGATTATCCGGATAAAGAAACATTCCTGATCGATTATATACATTACCAGAAAGACGGTGTCGACTTCTACTTCATCAGGAATACCTCTGATCAGTGGATCAGCCGGGATTGTGGGTTTCGTCAGCAGTCCAGGGTCCCCGAGATATGGGACCCGATTACCGGAAAAATCATTCCCCTTCCGGTTTATAACGAGGATGGAAAATATACCCGAATCCCCCTCACTTTAGCTCCTTACGACTCCTATCTGGTAGTATTCAGGAAAGGAACAGCTACTCCCCAATATTCGGGAATTAAATATTCCGGCCAGCATCCGCCGCTGTTAAAGTATTCCAACAACGGCATCACCTTCCTGGATGAAGGTAATTATGAACTGTTAAAAACTTCCGGATCATTTCAATTTGAGAACAAACCCATTGTCAGGGTAATCGACGGTCCATGGACGATTAACTTCTCAAAAGAATGGGGAGCCCCTGAGTCAGTTATACTTCCGCAACTTATATCCTGGACTGATCATGAAAATCCGGGTATTAAATATTATTCGGGCATGGGTAAATATCAGAAAACTTTTACCTATGAAATGAATACTCCACTGTCAGAAGAACAGCGGATTTTTCTTGACCTGGGTGAAATGGCTGAAATGGCTGAAGTTTGGCTTAACGGGCAATCCCTTGGTATTGTATGGGCTAAACCCTTTAAGTATGATGTGACCAGTTTTATCAAAAACGGGGAGAATGTTCTTACCATCGAGGTGGCCAATAACTGGTGTAACCGTATCATCGGAGATGCAATCACAGGCCAGGAATTCACCAATACAAATATTGCCAGGGTTGGTCGTATGACATGGGATCAGGTTCCACTGAGTGTTTCGGGACTGCTTGGACCTGTTACGATTCAGGAAATGAACCTGCTGAAATAACCGGGGCTTAGCTTTTGGTATTATTTATTTCTTGCACTGACAGCAACCAGTACCCGCGGCATTTAGCCAGGTGGATGATCAAATATAAGGGCTTCTCTGAAAACCTATGGTTGATATAAACATTTAATTGTATGATGTTTAATTAAAAAAATTATTAATTTTTAAAGGTTTTCCGCTGTAGCATTATAATCCATACAAATGAAAAAACTTATATCTATTTTCTTGTTTTTAACCGCCGGGCTGAGCAACCATGCCCAGGAACCTGTGATCTATGACGGCTGGAGGGTAATGCCTATCAGGTCTGAAGGAGAATTCAAGCTTGGCGGGATTGGTGGTGAAGGTGAACAGCACATGCATGGCATTACGAGGTGTTACAACCATCCCAACGTGATATATATTGCTCATGATGTCTGCCAGATCTGGCGAAGCGGAGATGGGGGGGACACCTGGGATAAATGCCTTTGCAAAGGGATGTTCGTCCACGCTGCGTTATCCATTGAAGTTGATCCCCTTGATTCAAGTGTTGTTTTTGCAACTGTCTCAAGTTCAAGCAATTTCAGGACAAGCAATTATGAGGGGGTCTTCCGCTCAAAGGACAGCGGGAAAACCTGGGAACTGGTGCTCCCTTCAAAACCGAACTATAATTCCAGTCTCCACAGGTATAACCGGAAAACCATTGCTTATGATAGGACCAGTATCAATGTGGATGAAAACAAAGCCATGCGATGGTATGTTGTACATCCTTATGACAGCAGGACGGACGGAGGACCGGGAGCATTTTATATATCCGAAAATGGAGGGAATTCATGGATAAAATTGTTTGATCATACCGAGTATGAGAAGATCTATGACCTGAAAACCCATCCGGTTGATGGAACAACGGTTTACATGGGAACGGAGGATGGGTTATTCTGTAGTACCGATAGAGGGAAAACTTTTTCAAAATTGGGTGATCTGCCGGCCGGAGAGGTAATGTCGGTGGAAATAAATCCGAAGAACCCTCAAATTATCTTCGCAACAGTAAAAGCTGACGGGGTTTACCGCTCTACTAACGGAGGATTGAATTTTAAAAAAGTCACAGGCAATTATGCTTATTTTGTATTTATGAATCCCGGATTTCCTGATTTGCTATACATGGTGCCTGAAGCCAGGACCGGAGCTAATCTGTGGGTTTCCAGGAACGGAGGGAACACCTGGACCAAATCCGGGTATTTTGAAGAACAGCCGGGGTTGAGCAGGAATTATAAGATCGTTATCCGCGGACAGTTTTCCGGCATAGCTCCCAATCCCAAAGATTCCACAGATGCATTCGCCTACTCAGTGGCTCAATTCAGAAGAACAAGTGATGCAGGAGTGACATTCGATGTAAGCTCTGATTTTTTCACAGGCTTTGCATGGGGTTGGGGCAACCAGTCCATGGTCTTTGATCCATATAATCCCGACCGCTTCGTAACCTTTAATGCCGATGTAGGAATGATGCTTACCGAAACCGGGAGCGATTTTTTTGAACGACGGGGAGTACCTGCTTCATGGCGTGAAGGCAGCAATCCGATCATCCCTTGGACAAGTATGTATAATGGAGATATTGAACCCGTCCAGAGTAGTAGTAAAATCGTTTCATCAGCGGGTTATACCTTTGATACCAAGGTGGTATTCACCGGTGATGCAGGAGTTAACTGGAGTGTACCAACCGTGATAGAAAGTGGCATTACCACTGCTTATAAAGAATATCACCTGTTCGTGAAATACCACACCACCGATAAGAATATCATTTATGCAGGCAATAAAATTTCCTCTGACGGAGGATCTACCTTTACGGCCCTGCCTATGCTGGATGACATGAACGGCTCCATCTTCGGCATGTGCGACAAATATCCCGATATCATTTATGCCATCAACAGGAATAACAGCCGTAACAAAATCTACCGTTCAACCGACCGTGGGCAGAACTGGAGCCTGTATGCAAGTCCCGGCTATTCATTCACACCCCTTGATTCCAGGCCTACTTTCAATGTGCATCCTGTAGATCCCAACAAAGTCTTCGCGGTATGCAACGGAAACATGACAGGTGTTACACGTGGAGATATGGCCGTATTTGACGGCACATCATGGAAAGGATTAGGAGTGATTGATGTTGCCGGGAACACTCAATATGGTAACTTTGCGAGATTTATAACATTCGACCCCACTTTCCCTAATATTATGTATGTGAGTATGTTCACTAATGGCATTGATAATGTCTGGAGAAGCATTGATGACGGGAAAACCTGGATGAATATCTCTTACAACCTCCCCAGGATAGGAAGTGTCGGATTGAAAGTCAATCCACATACTGGTGAACTCTTCATCGGAAGCGCAGCTGGAACCTGGATACTGCCTCCTCCTTATAAAAGCTCCAATACCATTTATAAGAAAAATTACACAAGACCCTATTATTATGCGCTGCCTGCATGTTATACCGGCAAGATCAGGGATCAGCAGACAAATCTTCCGGCTGATAACCTGATCGTGCGAATTTATAATGCCTACAATCAGCAACTGATTGGAGAAGGCATTACAAAGGATGGATATTATTATATTCCGGTCAGTACCGATGACACTTCCACCGCTGAAGAAGAAGGCACTTCGGATAATTCTGCAATCATAGTCAAAATTTTAATGGATAACTCTGAATGCCAGCTTTATACTGATTCCCTGGGCACACAAACATCCATCATCCATGAATCCGGAGTAAATAAGGAAATCAATCTCTGGATGAAAGGATCTGTCCTTGGAGTTTCCAGAACGCCAGAACCAACGAAAGAGATTCTCTTCGACTGTTATCCCAATCCATTTTCTTCATCCACCACAATAAGATATGAGGTGCTGAAAGCAAGCAAGGTCACCCTATCCATCTATAATTTCCTCGGAGAAGAAATAAATAGATTGATTGACGAGCCGCATCAACCTGGGATATATGAAACCCGCTGGAACGGCACCGATCAGGGAAACGCGAATGTGTCAGGCGGATTTTATCTTTTCCGTATGAGATCTGAAGGATCTGTTTATCAAAAAAAGGTCTTGTATATCAAGTAATAGTGCGAAATCAGAGTTCCAAATTAAAAATATAAACACCGCGGAAATTTTCCAAAACATAAAAAATCACCCCGGTTGCAATTCTACCTTTTTACCAACTACCGAAAGATTTTCATTCAGGTGTTGTTCATCCCAAAGGTTAGAAATTACAGCCGACAGGTTGGGGTTTTGCAACGCCCACAGGTAGGCTTTTACCGGAGGTTTCATATCTCCAGGCACGATTCTTTCAACTTTTTGAATACGCCACTCGGGTATGGGTTGCAGTTCTTTATGCTGAGTAGCGACAGCCATGGCAGCTTTCATGGCGATGATGCCCATACCACTCTCTTTGGCCAGTTCAATTTCTCGTTCCATGTACCCACCGTTAATGATGTTATACGCTACCATGGCCACCTGATAAAGTCCGGTTTTTCTGGCCGCTCTTAATACGCCGGCCGGGTCATTGTGAGAAGATACTCCCAGAAAACGAACTTTCCCCTCTTTTTTTAGCTGTTCAAAGGTTGAAAAGGTTTCTTCTATTTGTACTTCTTCGGAGGATCCTGCCCCGTGGGGACACATCAGAATATCAAAATAATCGGTTCCAACACGTTTCAGGCTCTCTTCAACCGATTTCAATATGAAATCCTTAAACTTCGGGTTTCTCTCAACCTTATGCGCATAATCAACAGCTAACGCATTGCTCAGGTAGGTGCCTTCAAAGGAGCGTGGCTGTCCGGGCCAGTAAGTAATAAAATAACCGGGCTTATCCACCTGACGGACAGCACGCATTTCTGCTGCTTTCTTTTGATAATATTCCTGCTTGCTAGCTGACAGACTGTTATATATTTCACGATACAGATTGTTTCTAACCCCGGGATATCCGCTTACCTTGGTGGTCATGAATACCTTTTCGCGTTTGGCACTGCTGTCAATGATCTTGCCGTAACTTCTTTCGCATTCCCCATTGCCATATGCAGGCGCCATATCAAGGTAGTTCAATCCACGTTCCATTGCCATTTCGGTGATGCGCAGGTTTCCCAGTCTGACCGGATCGCCGCCATTAACAACTTCAGAGACCATCAAACCGGTATTTCCCAACTGACGATATGCCATGCCTGACTGCTTGTTTCGCCATTCCTGTGTTATTTCCGGTTGTAAAATCGAATCCGGAGTGATGGTCGCTCTGCCTTTCCCAATTAAAGGTAATCCCAAACTTAAGGCGGCACCTGTTGAAATGAATTTTCTGCGATTAATATTGATTTTACCTGTCATAATTTTCTGAAATTTAATGATAACCCACAAGAATAAACAACTAAATAAAATTTTTGTTTCATTTTTTTAAGGTAAAAGTGTATTCCGGTTAGTTTGCAGAATTTACGATAATCGACAAGTTGCAACCTGTGTTTTTTTAATTCTTTCACCTAAATGGACGAACACCGCTTCTTGTTCAATTCTTTTTTTAAATTTGCCTTAATATAAGAGACTGTTTTAGAGACTGTTTTAAATTTATCCATTTATTCTATTTTGCGTCTTTTTCACTCATACTGCTGCAAAATTTCCATAAATAGCTATGGCTATTCACGTCAATTTTGCCTTGTCTGAGCAAAAAACAGATCAAAATATTTCTAAAAATCAAAATCAAAACAGTCTATCAAAATCAAATGATTTAATGCCTTAATGATACTGGTTTTTCGGTCTAAAGAATCACTGAAAACCAGTGCTTTGAAGTCGACCGCTTTTAATGCCTTCCCATATTATCCAACTTTGAGAAGGGAAACTGGTACATTTGTGCTGACAAACCAAAATAATTAATTTTAATTATATGAAAATTCTGATAAGATATGTATTCGTAATTACACAATTTTGGTGGCTACCTGGATGTTCTAATAATCAGGGATTGAGTCATCATATTGATTATAAAGAATTTTTGTCAAAACAGGATCCTGTTTGGGACACATTAACTTCGTATTACTACGATGGCCCAATGACGGGCAATGGTTTGATAGGAACTGTAATCCATCGGATGGATAAAAATCGATTTGATGGTGATACCAACAAAATTCTTTTCGAAATCAATCGCACCGATTTAACAGATAGTTGTGATATCAGGCCAGAAGGTTATCATTGGTCCCGCATGCAAGTTGGTCGGTTTGAGTTCAAACCCAGGGGAGTTCTGCATCAAACGAATCTTCGTGTCGACTTGTGGAATGCTGAAGTAGTAGGAACCATTGCAACTAGCGAAGGAATTATTCACGTTAGGCATTATACTCATGCCGACCTACCAGTTGTTGTTACTGAATTAGAATCCGAAGGGAATGAAGACGCTGATGATTGGCATTTTGTACCTGATATTTCTGGCTGTTTGATCGATTTAAAAGCACTTGACCATCAGGAAAAAGGCATATATGATACAAATCCGGATCCTGCTGTTGAAATAAAAGATGGCATATTTCTTTATAAACAGGTATTGAAACATTCAGGCCGTTACTTTGTAGTAGGTTCGGCATCAAAAAAAGTTGGAAATAAAACCATTTATTATAGTACGTTGGAATATTCAAATCCCGTAAAGGCAAAACCTTTTGATGCAGCGGAAATTCTTTCTGCATGTTTAAAAGAGAAACCCATTAACTTAGTAGAGTCGCATAGGAAATGGTGGAATGCTTATTATCAAAAATCTTTTGTCTCAATACCTGATACACGCATATTAAACTATTATTGGATACAACGCTATGTAACAGGATGCACGATGCGTGAAAATTTACAAATTACAGATCTTATGGGCCCTTGGTACAGCCACACATTGTGGCAGGGGATCTGGTGGAATTTGAATTCGCAGCTTATGTACAGCCATTTATTTGCCTCAAATAACCTTGAGGCAGCAAAACCATATTGCGCTACTTTTGATGATAATTTACCCTCTCTGATTCAAAATGTGCCGGAAAGATTTCGTCACAACTCATCCGCATTGGGCCGTGCAAGCAGTTTTGACATGCTTTCAAGTGTAAATCCCGATGATAGTATTCCACCCTATTACAACCGTGAAGTAGGTAACTTAACATGGGCACTTCATAACTATTATCTTTATTGCAGATATAATATGGACGACACTTTACTCAAATATAAGTTTTATCCTTTACTAAAGAGAAGTGTCAATCTGTTTATAAATCTGACCTATAAAACCAAAGACGGGAAATATCATTTGCCGGTGACCATGTCGCCTGAATACAAGCCTGCTCAAGATTGCAATTATGATTTATCATTGTTTAAATGGGGTTTGAAAACATTGATTTCAACTGCCGAAAGGTTAAAAATAAACGAGCCATCAATTGCGGAGTGGAAAAATTTGCAAGCAAACTTAATTGACTTTCCTGTAAATGAAAGGGGTTTGCTGATTGGAAAAGATGTAGAGTTGGAATCAGCACATCGACATTTTTCCCATCTTCTCATGATTTATCCATTAGGTATTTTAACAAATAATACACCAGAAAATGAAGAATTAATCCGTAAATCAATAAAATATTGGATTGATAAATCCGGAGATGATAAAGCAGGATATTCATATACATGGAGTGCAAGTGCTTATGCTTACATGGGCGATGGCAATAATGCACTGAAGTATTTGAATGGCTATTTTAATTTTGCAAATCGTGAACATTATTGGGAGATCCCCGGAATAGGAGATAACACGTTGTATCGTGAAGTTGGCATGTGTTCCGAAACACCACTCTCATTTAATAAGTCAATCAATGACATGCTTATCCAGAGCCATGACCATGTTATTCGTATTTTTCCCGCAACACCAGATGTCTGGAAAGATGTATCGTTTATGAATCTTCGAGCCGAAGGGGCTTTTTTGGTGACTGCAGTAAGAGAAAATAGTCAGACAAAATTCTTTTCTGTAGAATCGATTGCCGGTGAACCATGCGTTATTCAATCTGATATAAAAGTAGATAGCTTGTTAACATCCCCCAAAGTTAAGATTGAGAAAAAATCGGAGCATGTTTTTTCTGTACAGATTAATAAAGGTCAAAAAGTCAAGTTTTTTAAAAATGGCACGAATAATTTAGATTTTAGATATTTAGAAACTAAGGGAGCCGAACATAATTATTGGGGTTCCAAAAGATAACTTCAAAAGTATGGCTGCACCCAATCGGGTAAATACCCGGTGATTCATTTATATCCACCGAAGCACCTCTCATGCCACCAAAAGCTCTCTGGGCACTTTGGGGGAATTTTTTACGCAACATGGTAACATATAAAATCGAAAATTTTTAATTTTGTTTCAACGCTTTCAGTAGTGTGTATACATGCATATGCTGGAGGGGTATTGCTGTTGACGGAGAAGGGACAGTTTGATGCATTCTGTTCTGCTTCAAAGTTTGTTGCAGCAGACAGGAATACTGTCTGTTCGCGGTTACTGTGGCAATTGCCATGCGTTAAGCAAAATAGTAAAAACACCGGAAACATTTAAATCAATAATTTATGAAAAAAAATCTTACATTGTTCTTTATTCTGATAGCTCTTATCACTTCTGGACAAAATGCTGAAATTGACGATTTATGGAAATTGTACAATTCACAGAATCTAAAATCAGTCATTGAAAAAGCAAAACCACTTCTCGAAAATGACCTTAATAATATTGACTTAAATTTATTATTGGGTCGTTCATACACCGATCAAAAAGACTTTAAAAGAGCTATACCTTATCTTGAATCGACAGTAAAAAATGATAAGATTAATTCCTGGCGCAAAGCATGGGCACTTGCATATTTAGGTACTTGTTATTTCATGCTTCAGGATTATGACTATTCAAAAAAAGCTGCAAAAGAGTGTGTTGAATTGAACGCGACCCAAAATGCCACCCAATATGCAAATAAAATAATTTTATTGTGTGGATTTGACGACTTTTATGGGGATTGGAAAATTGTTGATTCAGAAAATTTTAGGTTTTATTTTCAAAAGATGAGTGATTCTGACATAGAAAACTATGTGTCTTCAAGAGAAGAAGCTTTTCAGAATATAAACAAATTCTTTAATAGTAAATTACCAAAAAAGATTGACTTCTTCGCTTGGGAATCAAGAGAAGACGCAAAGAGTCTTTTAAATGTCAATTTAGGATTTGCTGACCCCGGATTCTGTATCGTACATTCTTATTATCGGCAAACAAAAGGTCATGAAATGACACATGTTATTTCAAATTATTCGACCAGGGTTTTGAATAAAACCGGATTGATAAATGAAGGTACGGCAGTATGTTTTGACCAGACAAATCAGAATAAAGAGCAGATAGTAAAAGATTGGTTAAAAGCAAATGATGAAAAAATCTCAATTAGTGAGATTTGGATCAATTGGAAAAAGTACCCTGAGCAATTAACATATCCCCTTTCCGGAATCTTTGTAAGAGAATTGATTGATCATTTTGGACGGGAAAAATTTATTGAGTTTTTCGGTAATCAAACCTATGAGAATGCCAAAATTGTATTCGGTGACCATCTTGATAAAATGATAAAAGAGTTTGAAAGTAAGATGAATAATTAACATCTGACATAATTACCACTTTATCAGGTTTCTCATTGAGTAATTTGACGAGTTGTTCCATGATATGAGAAGTGGCGGTAACTTTTTTGTTGATGTATTCCCGGTTATTGCTGATATGGTTTATTGATAAACATATTTTTTTGATCAAATATTTGAGTATCATGCTAAAATCTTGTAACTTGCCAGCCCTTAATAAAACCAATTTCCATGGAACGTATCAGTGATGCCAATTTAACAGGCAATGAGTTGAAGAGGGTACGGCAAAAAAGAAGAATTTTAAGCCTCCTCTATAAACATATCATGTTAACCGGGCCCGAAATAAGCAAACGTATTGGAGTTAGTTTGCCTACTGCTTTGTCTTTAATCTATGAATTGATTGACCAAAATCTTGTTGAAACAAGAGGGTCTGCCGAGTCGAGTGGGGGAAGAAGACCTGCTCTATACGGACTGGCAGGAAATTCCCTGGTTGTTGTAGCCTGTGAAATTGAACGATATAAAGGGAAAGTTGTATTGTATAACTCAAACAATCAAAAAATTAGTCCAATCCACTATTTTGATACCAATATAAACGATGATCAACTGACAAAAAAAATCTTAACACACGCCCGCCAGCTGATCGAAGAAAATAAAATTGAAGAAAAACGGGTTTTTGGAATCGGTGTTATCATGCCCGGACTAATTGATGAGAGACAGGGGGTTAACTTTTCAATAAGAAATAAAAAACTGGGAAATATCCAGGAGCGACTGCATCAGGAATTCCCGAAAATTATATATGTGAATAATGATGCCCGAATGCAGGCATTTGGAGAATATATTTTTGGCGCTGCCCGCAACCATAAAAATTCAATCATTGTTAACTGGAGCTGGGGAATCGGATTGGGAATCATTATGGAAGGGAAGCTGTATAATGGAAGCGATGGGTTTGCTGGCGAACTTTCCCATATCCAGATGGTTGAAGATGGAAACCTTTGTTTCTGTGGGAAAAGAGGGTGCCTCGAAACAGTAAGCTCTGCCTCTGTCATCGTGAATGAAGCCATGCAGGGAATCAAGGAAAAACGCGTATCTCAGCTTACTGAAAAATTTAAGGAAAATCCCTGTTCATTAACTCCGGAAGATGTAATTATTGCAGCTAAATCGGGTGATGAATTCTCTATCCAGCTGTTGCATCAGGTCGGCCTTGCCCTTGGTAAGGGACTTGCTTTAACAATTCATTTACTGAATCCGGAAATGATCGTTTTGGGGGGACCTGTATCAACTGCTAATCAATTTGTGCTTAATCCTATTCAACAATCATTAAACAAGTACTGCCTGGAACATATTGCTGCCAATACAAAACTTGTTATTTCAGATATTTGGGAACATTCGGGTTTGTTGGGAGTCACCGCTATGTTGTACCAGAAAATCTTTTCTGAACTGATGGATTAGCCCATGTTGAGTATAAAATAGAACGAAGTGAGAAATCTGTGTTGCCATAGACCCTGCACTTCGTTCAAGTGATCAGAAGATAGTATTTAAATAGTTATATACTCAATTGATTTTCTGCTTCCTCCTTTACTCTAATTCCTGTTGTTCCTCCTTTAGAGAGGGTAATATCTACCGGTTCGTTTGTTTGCCATTTCCCATGAGTAAAATCAGGTACATCGATAGAATTTGAACGGTTTGCTACCGACCATTCGCTGAGTGGGGCAATGACACTCCATAATGCAGCATCGTACACATCCTGATCGAGTGGAATTCCATTGCGAAGGCAATCGATCAGGCGCCAGTCCATTATGAAGTCCATCCCTCCATGTCCTCCTACCTCTCTGGCCATTTCTCCAACCAGCTTTAATATTTCAGGTGTATATTGTTCTTCCAGAACTTTCATTTCATCCGCATCGAACCATTCATGTCCTTTGGCTATTTTCCCGGGTAATGGATATTTCCGGGCAACACCTTCTGTCCCACTAACCAGGTGAATCCGTGAATAGGGGCGAGGACTGGTAACATCATGTTGAATCATGATTGTTTTACCTTTGTTTGTACGGATCGTTGTACTGTTCATGTTGCCCCGGTAACTGCCGGTGGCAAATTGTTCATAAAATCCCTCCTGCACCGCTTTTTCTGCAGCTATTTTTCCCATTTGAAAATCATCGGTCGACATGGAAGTCAGGTATTCCATTTTATCGCCACGATTTATATTTAATATCTGGCATACAGGACCCAGCCCGTGAGTGGGGTAGAGGTTCCCGTTGCGCTGCTGGTTTTCTCTAAGTCGCCACATGTCAGAATAAGAGTCTTTCCCGAAATTATTAACCAGCAAATCATGAATATAAGCACCTTCAACATGGACAACTTCTCCAAAAAATCCCTGCCTGGCCATGTTTAGTGTGAGCAACTCAAAAAAGTCGTAACAGCAATTCTCCAACATCATGCAATGCTTTTTTGTCCGCTCAGAAGTCTCAACCAGTTGCCAGGCTTCGTCTACGGAAACTGCTGCCGGAACTTCGGTTGCAACGTGCTTCCCGTTTTCCATAGCATAAATACACATCGCAGCGTGCAGACTCCAGGGAGTACAAATATAAACCAGGTCTATGTCGGGACTTGTACACAACTCTTTCCAGGCATCTTCACTGCCACTGTAATCTTGAGCCAAAGATAATCCCTTTCTTTCCAATATCTTCTGTGCTCGTTCAACCCGCTCGGGATTCTTATCACAAAGTGCCTTGATCTCTACTCCTTCAATATTTGAGATTCTTGATACTGCACCAGGCCCACGATTACCAAGACCAATAAATCCAATACGAACTGTTTCCAGCTTGGGAGCAGCATAACCACTCATGTTAAAATGCTGCATGTGTGCTCTGCCGGCAGCTTCTTTGATGGATGCTAAGGATGATCCTTCATTGACTTGCGTTTGCCTGTTGCACGAAGCAAATCCTCCGGAAAGAATTCCCGCTCCTGCAACTCCGGCAACCTGAAAAAATCTCCTTCTGCTTGTGTTCATCCAAATAATTATTGGTTAATTTCAGCCATAAAATTAGAAATTAATTTTAGGTTTTCAATATTTTTTTAAAAAATTAAACCTGCACTATTTTTTTTCTATCTTAGTTTTATTATAAATGTTTGTTTGATGCTATCGGATTTAGAGATATTTTTACAAATTTTACGTACTAAACTACATATGATGAAGAAGTTTTGGCTGGTATTGGTTTTTTTTACTTGTTTTTTCACCCTTTTTGCTCAGGAAGATGTGGTAAAAACCGGTTGGAATTTTGGAGCATTACCTTCTGTCGCGTTCGATGCTGACCTGGGATTTCAATATGGAGCATTGGTCAATTTATTTCAATATGGCGATGGTTCCCGATACCCAAGTTACAATCATTCGCTCTATTTTGAAGTCTCACGTTTTACAAAAGGAAGCGAAATTAACCGGTTTTATTATGATTCTGACAGGCTGATCAAAGGATTACGCACTACGCTCGATATAAGCTATCTGTCGGACCAGGCTTATGATTTTTTTGGATTCAACGGTTATGATGCCGTGGTGAATTACGATTGGACTGATGACTCAATGCCTGATGACATCTACAAAACCCGCATGTTTTATAAATACAACCGAAAATTGTTTCGCTTTAAGCTTGATTTGCTCGGGAAATTTACCGGAGACCATATGAAATGGGCAGCAGGTGTCAATTTGTTGAATTTTAATATCGGCCAGGTGAATCTTCAAAAACTCAATAAGGGGAAAGAAGGGGATGATCTTTTACCCGATATACCAGGTTTATATGAGATGTATCGCACAGCCGGGATCATTTCTGCTGAAGATGCCGATGGAGGATTTATTCCTGAGTTAAAGGCCGGACTTGTTTACGATTCACGGGATAACCGGCCCAATCCAATGAAAGGTATATGGACCGAGGCTGTTTTGGTAGGAGTTCCCGAATTTTTAGGGGCAGAAAGTAGTTTTGCTAAATTTATTATTACTCACAGGCAATATTTTACCATCATTCCCCGGGATCTTTCCCTGGTTTACCGGTTAAATTACCAGACTACAATTGCCGGGCATGTACCTTTTTACTACCAGACCCAGGTGATCACCTCTGAAATGAGAATGTATATTACAGAAGGACTGGGTGGAATGAGTACTTTGCGCGGGATCAAAAGAAACCGGATAGTGGGAGACGGCTATTTACTTGGAAACGTGGAAGCACGTTGGAAATTTGCCAGGTTTCGTTTGATCAATAATAATTTCTACCTGGGATTAAATGGATTCATGGATTTTGGACAGGTAACTCAAAAAATCGATGTGGATACCCAAAAATTAACGGTAAACAATATTTATCCCGTTGAATCCACAGATTTTTTCAACATAGGGGCTGAAAAGATGCACATTTCCTATGGAGCCGGATTACGCATAGCCATGAATGAAAATTTCATCATCCGTGTGGACTATGGCATATCAGCTGATAAGCGTGATGGCGACACCGGATTGTATATCGGGCTGAACTACCTGTTTTAATCGCAGTGGAATATTCTGGGTTATTCTTTTACCCGCTTAAACCTGAATAATTTAAGCAGCCAGTTGGGGAGTGGGTGGTTGCCCCGTTTCCGTAAATCTATAAACCAGCCTATCTTCTTTAAAATGGGAATTTTGTGCGTCTCCACAAATTCAATCAAGGTACCTTCCGGTGCCTGTATGTAAGCAAAACTTCCTGCTGCTTCACCCATATCAAACGTTTCCTGGCCAATTGAACTGTCAACAGTGAAAGGAAACCCCGCTGATTTAGCTTTTTTACGGAAATAATCAATCCCGTTTATGTCAAAACAGATGTGTATAAAACCAGGATCTCCCCAAATGCGACCTATATATATATCCCGTGGTTTCTGATCAGTCGACTCAATCAACTCTATGTACGACGATCCAAAGAAAGTGCTGAAGGCTCCATTCTTCAACTCGGAATGCCGGAGTAACACCCGGCGGAACGAACCTTCCCCTCCGGGAATCCCTTGGAAATCAGAAAAAATGCCCTGCTGGTCATATACCACTTTGTCGTATCCCAACAGGTCATGATATATTTTCAGACTGTCATTCATGTTTTTTACGCCAATAGTCACACCCAGCACTCCACCAGTAACCGATTTTTCTTTTTTAAATACTTCTTTTTCCTTTATTACCTCCCATAAGTTGCCGAAGCTGTCTTTCAGGAAAAAATGTTCTGTTCCCGCCGGATTAGTTGATACCTTTCCAAGAACATTTAACCCGTTGTCTTTAAAGGTCTGATAGGCTTTTTGGATCTGGTCGGTTTTAAGTTTCCCTACATTTATCCCTAAGTCACCTAACCGAACTTCAAACGACGGATATTCTGGTTTTTTGCCTTTGTGTTGCCAAATTTCAAATCCTCCGCCTCCACGCATGTTCAAGGCCAATACGGCATGGCGTTTGCGGGGTTGCCCTCCCGTATGGGGAAGCATTAGCTCAGCTACAGCTTCTTCTTCAAACATCCGGATATCCATGGCAAAATTTTTCCGGTACCACTTCCAGGCTTCCTGAAGGTTTTCTACTCCTACCCCCAGTTGTTGTATGCCATTTATTTTTCCTTTCATCTGATTTATCTGATTAAAATTATTTATTTTCTAAGATATCAGATGGAACTCGCATTCATTTAATCATGGTTTATTTGTGATGACTTGTCATGCTCGTTTCATCCGATTAAAATTTTTTACAGTGGTTTTATTTTTGACGATAAGAAATAGTACAAACAGGGTATATACCTTCGTATGTAGACCAAAATCAAATCAACCCCTCCAACCAGAATTTCTTTTTTCTCCCGAACCAGTTTCCGGCAAATTATTTTTGCTGCCTGTTCTGAAGTCATCCCCTTGTCCTGACCTTCATCCATCTTCCCGTGTGGTTGCCCCTGGTTATTGAGAGCATGCATGGATATATTGGTTTTTATTCTGCCAGGTATCAGAATCGATACCCGGATATTGTTTTTTTTATTTTCGGCACGCAGGCTTTCAAAAAAACCATGCAGGGCATGTTTCGATGCAGAATAGGCCGAACGGTAAGGAAAACCAAATTTTCCGACAATGCTGGATGTGACAGCCATATGACCGCCTCCGTTTTTAATCATGAGGGGAAGGACTGCTTTGGTAAGAGCAACTGTTCCGAAAAAGTTTACTTCAAAAATCCTGCGATCAACCGATAAGGGTGTATCCTGAACAAATGAGCGTTGACTGATACCGCCAAAATGGTATAAACAGTCAATTTTTTGGTCAGCTACTTCTGAAACAGCAGCAGCAACCGACTGTTCATCTCCCAGGTCAAAGGGTACAGTCAGCACAGAACTGCCATTTTTTTTGCAGGTATCTGCTACTTCCATTAAAGCCAATTTATTGCGTCCGGAAAGGATAAGCCGGGCATTGAATTTTGAAATCTCCAGGGCTACGGCTTTCCCGATGCCCGATGTAGCTCCCGTTATCCAGATGGTCTTGTTGGAAAATTGCATCTCAATAAAATTGTTAATCTTCAATTGTTTTTAACTCAATCTGATTCTTTGTTTTAAAGGTTTTCGACCGATTGTGCAAATGATTTTCGCTGAAACTAATTCGGCATTCGTCATTCTACTTCCCCATTTTGAAACCAACGAAGATACGAGAATAACTATTACTCTTCTTCTTTTCGTGTGAAAATTGCATTCATCTTTTTCAGCAGGTCATTCATATCATTGAAATTCTCGGTGAATGTAAATCCAATTCCCTGAGTATAAGGAGCCGTTTCGTAAATTAGATTATTGTTCGAACGATTGTATGCTTTAAATCTGATTTTACCGTTGGGAATGAGTTTTACATTGATGTCAAAGTCGCCAACCAACTGACTGCTATTTGTTGAGTTGGGATTGCTGTTGTTCCCAATGTTCCCGTTGATTGTCACCCGGTCATTAAACATCTGTGTGCTCAGTGCCAGTTCTATCTCGTCGTTGGTAATCTGGTTTCCTGGCCGGTAATTCAGACCAATATCCACGTTGCTGCTAATTTGAGAAAGCCAGTTGCTGAGCTGGTTCGAAAACAATTCGCTGGCTGTAGTCCCAATTAGATTCGGGTTTTGTGCTTCGTATGTGCCTCTTAAATATTCCGGTGTATAAAACTTTCCAAGAACAACAAGAGAAAGAATTTGTTTATTCATCTCTTCTGACGTATTGAAGAATTGTTTTAACTCTTCTATCAGCCGGTCTTCAACAGCCGGAAAATCAATGGCAAATCCAATATTAGGATTGGATAGTTCTTCTGAAAGCATAATTTTACATTCGACAGGAATACGCTGGTTTTGGTAATTATTGTCGTATGAATTTACCAGCAGATCGTAGAGAGAAGCTTTCAGCTTATAAACAGCACTAATATCGATGATCGCATCAAAAGGATCACCCGACCACTCAATGGTCCCGCCTTCTTCAATTGTGAAGCGTTTGTTGATCACATTCTGAAGCGTGAAGAGGTAATCGCCACGCTCTACCATATAACTACCCGAGAGGGTAAGATCTCCGTCGTTGTCCATGCCAAAACGGAGAATTCCTTCCCCCTGCGCACGAATGACATCTCCGATCTGAGAGTTATAAATGAGTTGTGCCCTGGCTTCCGGAGTGGCTGTTATGGTCAGGTCAAGGCTAAAAGTACTTTTGTTTTTATCTGACAGGAGAAATTCCTGGCGATCTGTTTCTTCAGTTGAAACAAATTGAATAAAATCGTAACGTTCCAAAACACTTTCATCCTCCAGTGATATGTTCACATTTGTTCCGGAAAGCGTTGTTCCTGACCCGGTCAGGGTAACATTTTTTCCGATGCCCTGGATAAATACCCTGCCATTGGCAATAACCTGTCCATAAAAATCAGAATTGTCGCTGGCTTTTGTATTTAATGCTGTTATCCGGGGAGATGATAACTCCAGATTATATTTCATGTTCTGAAAGTTCTGGTGTACAATGTTCCCGTTAAATATTCCCTTGTTTCCAGCTGAGTCAAAAATGGGAATATGGTCGAAAAGAATCGTATCCCCCCGGAAATAAACTGAATCCGTAAACTGATATCCTACCTGTGTATAGTCAATGGTCATCCCGGCACGGGAACCTTCCAGCGCTCCTGAAAGCAGAATTTTTTCAGGTGTACCATGAATTTTTACCCTGCCTGAACCTTCTCCCTGGAAATCTGAAAAGTTTTTCCTGATTAATGTTTCCAATATAACCAGGGGTAATTTATCCAGCTCTGCCTGGTAGTCAAGCTCTCTGGTTTCAGGATTGAAGTACCCATTCACAAAAAGATGGCGGTTTTGGCTGCTGGAAATATCAATTTCAGTCAGTAATGTTAATGCATCATTGTCCCAGCTGTTGAAAATGGAAACGTTTCCAATTTCTTGATTTCTAAATTGAAACTGGTCAATCAGGAAGTTGGAATAAATCATTCGCTGACCGAAAAAATCCTGCAATTGAAAGGTTCCATTCATGTTCCCTTCTAAAGGAAACTCCTTCTCCAGGTAACTCCCCAGGTATGCCAGGTTGATATTGCCCAGAAATACTGAAAGCAGACTGGAATCATTTTTTGCGATCTCTCCGTCTATTCCAATACTCTGACTATTACTGTGTATAAAGAAATCGTGAATTGCAAATACTGCAGAATCAATGGAGGCTGTGAATGGTTCAATTTTCCATAGAGAATCAGCGATAAATACTTCAGAAGGTAACCCTTCAATAGCAACTTGTGTCCCGGAGGTATTTCCAACTGTTGAAAATATCGCTTCACTCCGGATTAATCCCCTGTACTTACTTCTCTGGTTGAGGCTGTCCTGACCCCAGGCAATCTGGTTGGTAGCAGTATTATTCGAGATTTCCGAATTTAATGTGAGATCTTTCAGACTCATACCATTTTTTAACAGGATTTCTCCAAACCGGAACTGCGATGTGTAAACCTGATCTTTGGGACTGTTTCCGATATAAATATTACGTAACATGAATTTGTCGGTTTGAATCATCGGAATACTCCCCTTTAATTCAAAAACCGATTTTTCAGAATCCATCTGACCGTATAGCAGAAAGGGAGTTTCAATTTTTATCTCCGGAGCAAAGACAGCCGTTAGGGCATTCATGTTTTTCCCGTTGATCTGATACCCGAATTTATTCTCTTTTTCTACACTTTCCGGCTCAAAACCAAAAGTCGGTATGTAACGGTACATACTTTTTTCTAAAGCAGCTAAAATATCCTGAAAATGATACTGACCATTAATCTGGATATCAGCATAATCAGAGGAAAAAGAGAGGTAATCACTCAATCCGCTGGAAATCGACTGCAGTTCCATTCCTGCCAGATCAAGCTCTCCGTTCCTGTTTTTATAATTTCCGCGTTCAACATCAATTGTTCCTGCCAGGTTGTCAATCTGGTTTCCGGAGAAATTGGCGTTCATCAAAAATGAGATCTCTGATTCCGGAAAATTACTGGTCAGATGCAGGTTTCCAGGAAGTGCCTTTTTTAAATCGAGACGAAAATCAAATACCGGCACTTCAGGATTGAAATTAACTTTCCCTAAAAAGTCAAATTGCATGCTCGAATCATTCATCATCACCATCCCGTCAAACATCCGGTTGTTAAGTAACCCGTCTAACCGGATATTTTCATAAGGGTAGCGGTTTATTTCCACACTTGATATGTCACCGGAGAAATTGCCGGCAATCATCTGGCTTTTCAGGTTATAATTTCCGTCAACACGGCCATTGAATGTGATGTTACCTACCCAATCATTTTTGATCAGTTCTCCCAGTCTGAAATCCTGAGTGGCAATTTTCCCTCTGAATGTAATATTCTTCTTTTCATCGGGAACAACCGACAAGTCAGTCGAAATTCTTCCCTTTTCACTGTTGATTGTCCCAAATGTTACAAAATCATTTAAAAAACCTGTAAAATTTCCCCTATAAGTAATCAACCCTGCATCGTAGAGCTCTTCCGGAAGCTGGAGATAATTGTTCCCCTTGCCGGGGAGTTTAATTTGACTAAGCTCAGCAAATGTAGTCTGGGAATTTTTTAAATCGATAAACAGGTACATATTCTCTTTCTGCGTGAAATCATTGATATAAAAATCTAACAACGCGTTGGTGTTTTTACCTGTTTCCAATTTGAGGTTTTTCCCCCTCAAGTTATTTAAATTTCCCTGAATGAGACCTGAAAAATTAATAATCTGATCCATACCCCTTAATCCGGGAACCATTTGGGCAATATCATAAAAACTAACCCGCGATGGTGAAAATTGAAATTCAAATTGCGCCTGTTCCAAAAAGTTTCCACTATCTGCCGGCATTTCCATGAGAAACCGGCTGTCGGCTATATGCGAGTGATTTGTGCTTACATGTAATCCGGATATTTCCAGCTTCTCTGCTGCATACTGGAAATCCGATTTTAATTCTTTGATTATAAATTTTTTCCCGTCGTGAAAGGTAAGCTGATTGATATGAAAACTGAGCGAATCGTTTAAAAAAGAAAAGCCGGACAGATTAAGTTTTAAATCGTGAATTTTTAATTCTTGAGATTCGGGAGTGTGATAATCGTTATAAACCAATGTAGCATGGTTGAAGCCAAATTCCTGGCAAAAGAATTGCCAATCGATACTTTTCTGCTCTGGATTTTTTAGAGAATCCAACATGAAATAAAAATTAAACCGGTTGAGAGAGTCACGTTTCATGTTGATATAGCTGTCTTCAAATGCTAATCGATCCAGTTCAATAATTTTTTGTTTTAAACGGAATGCTTCAATATATCCTGAAAGGGATTTTACAAAAATCAGCGTGTCGGCCTGTTGATCTTTAATCAATACATCTTCCAGAAGAATTTGATCAAAAAAAACGATCTTAACGTTGCCTACCGTTACTTTTGCATTAATTTTTTTTGACAGTTGCGCGGCAAGATGACGGGTAATATAAGTCTGTACCCTGCTGCTTTGCAGTGTTCTCCAGGCAAGGCCGGTCATTACAATGATGACAGCCAAAACAATCCATGTTATTTTCCAGCCTTTTTTAATAGTTTTGTCCTTTTTAAAAATGAAACGAACATAGCCTTTTCCCGAAACAAAATTAGAAATATTGTATTTCTTTTATTAACCGGGAACGTTTAATAAGTATAGGTGTTGAAAAATTAATTTTAGGTATGAACAGGTTGGAATTACACGGCAAAAAAAATGCCAGTATTACCATTTTAGGGATTGAATCGTCGTGTGATGATACATCGGCCGCAGTTATTCGTGATGGAGTCATACTTTCCAATGTTATTGCCGGGCAGAAAGTACATGAAGAGTATGGGGGAGTGGTACCCGAACTGGCATCGCGGGCTCATCAGCAGAACATCATTCCTGTTGTTGATCGCGCTATTGTACGGGCAGGTATTTCACGTAACGAAATTTCTGCAGTTGCATTTACACGAGGTCCGGGACTTCTGGGTTCACTGCTTGTGGGAACCTCGTTTGCAAAAGGGTTCGCCCTGGCTGCCGGTATTCCGCTCATCGAGGTAAATCATCTGCAAGGACATGTTTTGGCTCTTTTTATCAAAGAAAAAACAGGTGAATATAAACCTCCGGAGTTTCCCTTTTTATGCCTTCTGGTGTCAGGTGGCAATTCACAGATTATCCTGGTCCGGGATTACCTGAAAATGGAAGTGATTGGACAAACCATCGACGACGCTGCAGGGGAGGCATTCGATAAGTGTGCCAAAGTGATGGGATTGCCATACCCCGGCGGGCCCCATGTTGATCGTCTGGCAAAAGAAGGAGATCCACTCCGTTTTACTTTTTCAAAACCTCGTATCCCCGGACTGGATTATAGCTTTAGCGGACTAAAAACAAGTTTCCTCTATTTCCTGCGCGATAACCTGAAAGAAAATCCGGAGTTTATCCGGGAAAATTTAAACGACCTGTGCGCCTCTCTCCAGTTCACGATTATTGATATCCTTCTGAATAAGTTGAAAAAAGCAGCGAAACAAACGGGAGTGAGTGAAATAACTGTTGCCGGAGGAGTTTCTGCAAACTCCGGATTGCGGCGTGCCTTGCAGGAAAATGCAAAACGCTTCCATTGGCACCTGATCATTCCTAAGTTTGAATATACGATGGACAATGCGGCTATGATCGCCATTACCGGATACTATAAATACCTGAATAAAGAGTTTACTACCCAGGATGCTGTTCCCTTCGCACGAACTGAACTATGAATGATTAAGCGATAACTCTAAAAACAATTATGGTTTTTAATCAGCCGTTAATACACGGAAAGCTCATCAGAAGATATAAACGTTTCCTTGCTGATGTTGAGCTGGATAACAAGGAGGTTGTGGTCGCCCATTGCACCAACTCCGGATCCATGAAAAGTTGCCTCGAGCCTGGTGCCGAGGTTTACCTTTCCCCTGCAACTGATCCAACCCGAAAGACAAGATTTACCTGGGAGATGATCCGGATTAACGACGATTGGGTTGGTATCCATACCGGAAATCCAAATCAATTGGCATTGGAGGGGATTCGTAACCAAAGGATAACCGGCCTGGAAGGATATTCAACAGTAAAAAGAGAGGTGAAATTCGAAGACTCACGGTTTGATATTTATGCTGAAAATGATAAGGAGAAATGCTTTATTGAAGTGAAGAGTGTTACATTAAAGGAAGAAGAATTTGCACTTTTCCCGGATGCAGTTACCAGTCGTGGACAAAAGCACCTAAAGACATTGTTGGAAGTAAAAAAGAGGGGCATGCGGGCAGTCATGCTTTATGTTGTACAGCGCTCTGATGTGGATGTTTTTGCTCCGGCTGAGGAAATAGACCCGGAATATGCTGCTCTGCTGAGAGAGGTTGTTTCGAAAGGTGTGGAGGTCATTGTGATGCAGGCAAAAGTGACACCGCACAGCATTGAATTTGTCAGGCGGCTTCCTGCAGAAATATAAAAAAGCTGCCTGGATTGGATCCGGGCAGCTTCCTGAACGCATTATTTTCCGCGTTGTGAAAAACCATCTATTTTCTATAAACTTTTTTGTATCCGTAAATGGCACTTTCTCCCAGTTCTTCTTCAATACGGAGCAACTGGTTGTATTTCGCCATACGGTCGGAACGGCTCAACGAACCGGTTTTGATCTGCCCGCTATTGGTTGCCACAGCAATGTCGGCAATGGTTGAATCTTCCGTTTCTCCGGAGCGGTGGGATGTTACCGATGTATAACCTGCCCGATGTGCCATTTCAATAGCATCAAGGGTTTCCGTCAGCGTACCGATCTGGTTAACTTTGATCAGGATCGAATTGGCAGCTCCAAGCTCAATTCCTTTCTTCAGGTATTCCACGTTGGTGACAAATAGGTCATCACCCACCAGCTGACATTTTTCTCCAATTTTGTTATTCAGCATAACCCAGCCATCCCAGTCGCCTTCGTCACATCCGTCTTCAATTGAATCAATAGGGAATTTCTCAACCAGTTCTGCCAGGTAATTCACCTGTTCTTCCCGGGAACGTTTCGCTCCGCCATCTCCTTCAAATTTACTATAGTCGTATATTCCATCGTTATAGAATTCAGATGCGGCACAGTCGAGTGCTATGGAAACATCTCCTCCATCTTCAGCACGTCCGGGTTTGTATCCGGCTTTTTTAATGGCTTCGATGATGCTGTTCAGTGCATCTTCGGTTCCGTCAAGTGCGGGGGCAAAACCTCCTTCATCTCCTACAGCTGTGCTGAGACCGCGATCGTGCAATACTTTTTTTAGTGCATGGAAAACTTCTGCGCCCATGCGCAGGCCTTCCCTGAATGTAGATGCACCAATAGGCCGGATCATGAACTCCTGGAAAGCAATTGGAGCATCAGAATGTGAGCCCCCATTGATGATGTTCATCATGGGAACAGGGAGAGTTTTGGCATTCGTTCCGCCGATATAGCGGTAAAGCGGCAGTCCGGCAAATTCAGCGGCTGCTTTGGCACAGGCCAAGGATACTCCGAGCATGGCATTGGCTCCCAAATTCGATTTGGTTTTGGTTCCGTCCATTTCCAAAAGCTTTGTGTCAATAGCTACCTGGTCAGTCCCGTCCATGCCAACTAATTCTTTGGCAATGATTTGGTTTACATTATCAACAGCTTTTAATACCCCTTTCCCCAGATAACGTTTTTTGTCTCCGTCGCGTAATTCCAACGCTTCGTTTTCGCCGGTAGAGGCTCCTGATGGTACTGCTGCACGGCCAAATGCTCCGCTTTCAAGATATACTTCAACCTCGATGGTAGGATTCCCGCGTGAGTCCAGAATTTCTCTTGCTTTAATGTCGCTAATTAACATGATAATTTGTTTTTATTGTTTAACTTCTGTTTGCTTCAGTCAGAAAATCAGCTTATTGAACTGATCCACCAAATGCAGTCCAAAGATAATGATTTTGTTTGGTTTACGAATAATTCTTGCAGTAGGCGCCTGTAGATAATTCATATAGTGTTAACCTGTGGGCAAGGGATCCCGGTTGGCTGTTTAAAAGATTCGGAAAGAAACCCCACACTTCCCTGCCGGTATTATTCTCCGACCTGGTAGCGCAAAACACCCACCTTCTGAAAAGTAACCAGTCCTCTTTTTATGCTCATATCCATCAGTTCATTGAAAGGAACTCCTATAATTTTGGTCATCCTTGATTGTGTCATAAATCGTTCTGCCCGTTTCATAATAATTCTTTTTACTTTATCTTCAATTTTAAAAAATCAGACGAATGAGAACAACACCCAGATAAACTGCTATCAGGCTTAAAAAGAAATTCCCTCCTGTATTCAGAAGCAATGCTCTCCAGTCCCGTTCACTGAGCATAGAGAAGCTGTTATAGGCAAAAGAAGAAAAAGTAGTAAATCCTCCACAGATGCCTACTGCCAGAAAGATGCGCCACTCGGCATTCATGACATTTCCTCTTCCTGCCAAACCAAACACCATCCCGATGATCAAACTTCCTGTAACATTGGCAATCAGAGTCCCCCAGGGAAAGGTACTTATAAGGACTTTTTCCATTATATGCTGCACCATATATCGCATCACACTGCCGATAAATCCTCCACTGCCCACAATTAATACCGTTCGTAGCATGAAATAATTTTAATTAATCCGACATTCTGTTAATTTTGAGGGATAAAAGTAGCAAAAATGAAACGTTGGATTAACCTCTTTTTTCTGATTTTTTTATTTAATGGCAGTCTGTTTTGCCAACAAGCGATCGATAGGCACTGGAATCATTTGCTTGGACAAACACAGTTTGCTCATGCACAAGCAGGTATTCAAATTGTAGATGTTGAAACAGGAGAGGAAGTTTATGGCAGAAATAGTGAACAGTTGTTTATCCCTGCCTCGGTGATGAAGTTGGTGACTTCAGCAGTTGCTCTGGAAATGTTAGGTGCGGAATATCGATTTCTGACCCGGTTGGGTTACTCCGGAAAAATTGTCCGGGGAGTTCTTTCGGGTGACCTGTTGATTATTGGTGGTGGTGATCCCGCCTTGGGTTCTGAATATTTCAACGACCCATATTTTGTGCCGCATTTTCTGGAAACCTGGGCAAAACAGATCAAGGCGCTTGGTATAAACAGAGTAGAAGGCAATCTGGTGTTAGACGGAACCTGGTATGATCAGGAAAAAATTCCACCTACCTGGGTTTGGGAGGACATGGGTAACTACTATGGAGCAGGCACAAGTGCATTAACCGTATACGATAATCTTTTCCGTATTCATTTTCGTTCGCCTGCAAAACCTGGTATGCCAACAGAAATCGTTTCTGTACAACCTGAAGTTGAGGGATTGAGTTTCGTCAATGAGGTTGTTTCTTCGGATCAGAACCGGGATTTAGCCTGGGTTTTTGGCAGCCCGTTTGATGGTGCCCGCGTGATCCGGGGTTCTATACCAAAAAACCGGCGACTGTTTACCATTAAGGCTTCCAATCCTTATCCCGAAAAAATACTGGCTGAAGATTTTCTCCAATTCCTTGCACGGGAAGGTATTTTTATCTCCGGAGAAATAGTATGCCAGCCGGTTCATCAGGAAGTGTTCAAACAGGTCTGCCTCACGGAATCACCTCCCCTCTCTGAGTTGATTCAGGTAGTGAATCACAAGAGTGTAAATTTGTTCGCTGAACACCTGGTGAAACAGGTGGCAGCTGAAAAAAAAGGAATCGGCAGCCGACAAGAGGGACTGACGCTGATTACGGAATTTTGGAAATCAAAAGGACTGGATGTTCAACGGCTTTTCATGGAAGATGGCAGTGGATTGTCACATTTTAATGCGGTATCGCCAGCCTTTCTGTGTTCATTATTAGGCTATATGGAGCATTCAAGCGTATATACTTCCTTTTATGAATCGATGCCTTTGGCCGGAAGTGAAACCCTGCATGTCTTTCGTCCCGCAAATTTTCCCGGGAAAGTGATTCGGGCAAAAAGCGGATCCATGACGCGGGTTCGTTCTTATGCAGGCTATATACAATCCGGGAAAGGAAAAAAATATACCTTTGCTGTGATGGTCAACCATTTTTCAGGTGCGCCTGATGAATTAACAGCTACTTTAGAAAAAATATTTTCTGATCTTGACTAAAAGAACAATAAAACATGACAAAAAACGATCAATTCCACGAACTTATCCAACACGGAGCCTTGGCTGACAAGGTGTTATTCAGACCTATACTCATGTACTTTGCAGCCCAATTCATAGGTAAAACCTATGGCGAGTTTGCTTCCGATTACAAAGTGTTGACAGAAGCTAATTTAAGATGTCTGGATGAATTTGGCCTGGATATGCTGGGGCTGATTTCTGATCCTTACCGTGAAACCAGCGCTTTTGGTGCCAAAATAAAGTATGTGCCTGACGGAGTACCCCGGTGTTTGAACTACGTGGTTCAGAGCCTGGATGATGTCAGAGAATTGAAAAATCCTGATGTTTATAAGGCAGAAAGAACACTCGACAGGATAAAGGCAGGTGAGTTGCTGTCAAAAAAAACACAGGGAAATATTCCCATCATTGGGTGGATCGAAGGTCCGTTGGCCGAAGCGGCGGATCTGGCAGGAGTTCAAAATATGATGATACAACTGATGATCGATCCTGACTTTGTTAACCGGTTGCTGGATAAATGTTTGGTTACTGCCAAAGCGTTCGCGAAAGCACAGATCGATGCAGGTTGTGAAATCATCGGTATGGGCGACGCGGTTTGCTCACAAATCGATGCCGATACGTATTCAACTTTTGTCAAAGACCGGCATAAAGAACTGATTGAATATATCCACGGGCTTGGAGGTAAAATAAAATTGCATATCTGCGGTGATACCAGCCATTTGCTGCCCTGCTACCAGGTTTTTAACCTCGATATCCTGGACCTCGACTGGCAGGTAGATATGGCATATGCCCGGTCGATCCTTGGCGACCAGGTAATTCTGGGGGGAAATATAAACCCGGTTCTGGTACAGGACAAGACACGTGAAGAGGTACTGGAACTGTGTCGTAACCTGGTGAGAGAACATAGAAATGAACGATATATGCTTTCTGCAGGTTGCGAAATAACTGTACTGACGCCTCCCGAGAATTTAAAGGCGATGCATGAGGCCAGGATGATGGGAATGATTTAAATCCAATACGACCGGTTATTTAAGATAGGGTGGCGACCATAACTGCTTTGATGGTATGAAGGCGGTTTTCGGCCTGGTCGAAAACGATGGAAGCATCACTCTCAAATACCTCTTCGGTGACTTCCATTGCATCCAGTCCAAATTTCCGAAAAATTTCTTCTCCTGTCTTCGTTTTCCGGTTGTGGAAAGCAGGCAGACAGTGTAAGAATTTTATCCGGGGATTTCCGGTTAGCTCCATCACCCGATGGTTGACCTGGTATGGCAACAGGAGCTTAATGCGTTCAGCCCAAACCTCATCCGGTTCACCCATTGAAACCCAAACATCGGTGTACAGGAAATCACACCCATGAACTGCTTCTTCCAGGTTTTCTGTTACCTGGATCATTGCTCCCGATTCACGGGCAATTTGTTGACATTTTTCCTGCAATTCTTCCGAAGGCTGACATTCCTTTGGTGAGGCTGCCCGAAAATCCATGCCTAACCGGGAGGCTCCAATCATGAGGGAATTACCCATGTTGTTATGTGCATCACCCAGGTAACAGAACCTGATCTCAGAAAGGGGTTTGGCACTCTGCTCCTGCATCGTTAACAGATCAGCCAGCACCTGTGTGGGATGATATTCCGTGGTTAGACCATTCCATACAGGTACCCCGGCATACCGTGCAAGCTCCTCCACAATTTCCTGACCAAATCCGCGGTATTCTATCCCGTCGTACATACGGCCCAATACCCGGGCAGTGTCTTTTATCGATTCTTTTTGTCCAATCTGTGTGCCCGAAGGTCCCAGATAAGTTACCTGAGCACCCTGGTCATAGGCTGCTACCTCAAAGGCACAACGCGTTCGTGTGGAGGTTTTTTCAAAAATCAGGGCAATGTTCTTCCCTTTTAATAACTGTTGCTCAGTGCCTGAGAATTTAGCATCCTTGAGCGTTTTGGATAACTCCAGTAAATAGTTAATCTCCTCTGTTGAATAATCAAGCAGGGTTAAAAAATTTCGGTTTTTTAAATTCATCGATGTCAGACTTCATGAACATGGTTCTTCATTTGATACAACAAACATAAAAAAAACAAAGAAATAATGTTAGAGACTGTTTTAAATTTATCCATTTATTCTATTTTGCGTCTTTTTCACTCATACTGCTGCAAAATTTCTTTAAATAGCTATGGCTATTCGCGTCAATTTTGCCTTGTCTGAGCAAAAAACAGATCAAAATATTTCTAAAAAACAAAATCAAAACAGTCTCTTAGATTCCTTCCCTTAATTTTGATGTTTTGGTTTTTTGAAGAAATGAATCCCTGCAACGTATTTTTTTTCTTTAAATTTGCAGTTTTAAATAAGCGAATCAATATATGTCAGTTAAAACAAAGAAGCCCGGAAGCTCAAGGGATAGAAATAAGAATTCCCGTCAACCTTTTTTTCAAAACGAAAAATTCAGGTTTATTCTGGGTATTTTTATCCTGTTGATTACTGCATATCTGCTGGTGGCATTTGTTTCCTATCTGTTTCATGGTGCCGCCGATCAAAGTAAACTTGACCTCCCCTGGAAACAGCTGGTTTTTGAGTCGGACGTAAAAGTGTTGAATAAAGCAGGGAAAAGTGGTGCATGGCTTTCTGAAACCATGATGAACAGAGGTTTTGGGTTGGCTTCCTTTCTGTTCCTTTACATGTTGGTAATTACAGGGATAAAAATTTTAGGTTATCCGATTTTTCGTTACATCCGGACGATTGCATTTTGTCTGATACTGATCCTTTGGATTTCCATTTCTCTCGGATTCATTTTTCCCAAAACAAATGCTTCTTCATTTATCTATCCGGGAGGTAGGTATGGGTTTGTACTGGGTACCTGGCTGAGCTCTCTTGTTGGCAAAACCGGTGTAATCATTTTGTTGTTTATTTCTGCCTTGACCATTCTGGTTGTAAGGTTTGAGAAAGGGTATACAACAATTAGAAATGTACTGAGGAAGGAGCCAAAAACAATGGAGACACAGGAGAAAATGGTAGTGAGAGAAACCCCTTCAACTACGATTACCGACAATACAATATCCAAGGTTATAGAAGATGATGACCTGGTAAAAGCTGTATTTGATCCCGATTTGGATGATGATGATCTTTTATCGATCGAAAAAAATGCGTCTTCCGATCACGAGGAGGAGAGTATGCCAGAAACAAAAGAACCGGAAAAACCGGAAGAGCCTCTGTTAACGGTTCAAAAGAAGAGTGAGGAGGAGACTGATGAAGATTTTAATCCTGAGGGGATGGATGAATATGATCCTACACTTGAACTATCAGGTTATAAATTTCCAACCCTTGAATTACTGGAAGATCATAAATCAGGTGATGCGGAAGTGAGCAATGAAGAGCTCATTGCCAACAAGAATAAGATTGTAGAAACGTTGCGCCATTATAAAATTGAAATTATAAAAATCAGGGCAACCATCGGACCAACCATTACCCTGTATGAAATCATTCCGGCACCAGGTATCCGGATTGCTAAAATAAAAAATCTGGAAGATGACATTGCCCTGAGTTTGGCAGCCCTGGGAATACGTATTATTGCGCCGATTCCGGGAAGAGGAACAATCGGTATTGAGGTTCCTAACCAAAATCCTGAGCTGGTCTCTATGCGATCCATTCTGAGCTCCAGGAAATTTCAGGAGAGCACAGCTGATCTGCCTGTGGCTTTGGGCAAAACCATTTCAAATGAAACCTTTCTGTTCGACCTGGCTAAAATGCCCCATATCCTGGTGGCAGGAGCAACAGGCCAGGGGAAGTCGGTGGGGATCAATGTGATTATCGCCTCCCTGCTCTATAAAAAACATCCTTCTCAGCTGAAATTTGTGTTTATCGATCCGAAGAAAGTGGAATTAAACCTCTATTCAGTACTCGAAAAACACTATCTGGCTAAGTTGCCTAACGAAGAAGAGCCTGTTATTACCGATATTCAAAAGGTGAAGTATACTCTGAATTCCCTGAATGTTGAAATGGATCTTCGCTATGATTTGCTGAAAAAAGCACATGCACGAAATGTGAAAGAATACAATAAAAAATTCATCAGCCGAAGGTTAAATCCTGAAAAAGGTCACCGGTTCTTACCTTATATCGTTGTTGTCATTGACGAATTTGCTGATTTAATTATGACCGCAGGGAAGGAGATTGAATTGCCTATTGCTCGTATTGCTCAGTTAGCCCGAGCTGTAGGTATGCATATGATCATTGCCACCCAGCGTCCTTCTGCCAACATCATCACAGGGGTTATCAAGGCAAATTTTCCGGCACGTATAGCTTTTAAAGTGGCGTCCATGGTCGACTCCAGGACAATTTTAGATACGCCGGGAGCTAACCAGCTGATAGGGAAGGGGGATATGCTTATTTCTTCAAGCAGCAATATGACCCGTGTTCAGTGTGCGTTTATCGATACACCCGAGGTGGAAAAGATTTGCTCATACATTTCTGAACAACGCGGATTCCCCTCGGCATTATTTCTGCCTGAATACGTTGATGAAGAAGATAGTATGCCCGGTGATGTGGATCTGAATAACCGCGATGAACTGTTCGACGATGCCGCTCGTGTTGTTGTAATGAACCAAATGGGATCCACTTCCATGATTCAAAGAAGGTTCTCTATCGGATATAACCGTGCAGGAAGAATAATGGACCAGCTGGAAGCAGCAGGCGTTGTCGGACCGAGTGAGGGAAGTAAAGCCCGGCAGGTTTTTATTCAGGATGAATATAGTTTGGAACAATTATTGAATAGCTTGAATTAAAAGATTAAAATGAAGAAGACTTTTTTGTTGATATGGGTGCTGAATATAATGCTTCTGACTTCTGCTCAGAGTAACGAAGCCAAAAAAATACTGGATGAGGTGAGCACTAAAACACGCTCCTGGAAAACCCTCTCTGCCGATTTTATCTATTCATTGGAAAATAAAGAAATGAATATCCACGAATCAAATGAAGGCGCAATCTGGATGAAAAGTGAAAAATATTCAGTAAGCCTTCCCGGAATTGGATGGAGAATTTTTTCTGACGGTGAAACTGTGTGGAATTACATGGAAGAAGGAAACCAGGTCACTATCTCCAACATCGAGGACGGAGAAAGTGAACTGATGAACCCCTCCAATTTGCTCACTATCTACGAAAAAGGCTTCAGATCAGAACTGGCAGGAGAGAAAATGATCGGAAATATTTCCTGTTTTGAAATTGAACTTTATCCCGATTCCCCGCAATATGAGGTGAATAAAATTATAATCTATATAGGTAAAGCAGATAAAATGATCAAATCAGCCCGGCTGTTTAGTACTGATGGTAACTTATACGGCATCGATGTGAAAAAAATGATTGCCAATGCAGATTTTCCTGAAACCTATCTGGTTTTTAATCCACAGGAATATACCGATATAGAAATCATCGATTTCAGGTAGCAGGAAACGAGCATGACATTTAGGACACAAACGAGCATGATAAAATTATGTGAGTTCCATCTGATACCTTAGAAAGCAAATCATTTTAATGAGATAAAACTGAGTACCGCTAACCGGTAAGAATCCAATCCAAACCCCATGATACACCCCCGGCATACAGGCCCAATCACCGACTTATGCCTGAAATTCTCACGCGTAAGCGTGTTGGAAATATGAACCTCAACCACAGGAGTTGTAACTCCTGAAATGGCATCACGAATGGCTACTGATGTGTGTGTGTAAGCCCCGGCATTCAAAATGATACCATCGGCAGTGAATCCTTCATCGTGAATTTTGTTAATCAATTCACCCTCAATGTTCGACTGAAAATAACTGAAAGTTATTTCTGAAAACTCAGCAGTTAACGCTTCAAAATATTTTTCAAAACTTTCAGACCCGTATATACTGCGTTCCCTTATCCCTAAAAGATTTAAATTCGGACCGTTGATTATTACTAATTGCATGTGCATAAAATTTGTTTCCTGTTTTGTTTCGATGTAAGTGATTCCTGTTTGGATCAAACAAGCCCCACCTTATGTTTCCTTTTTTAGTTGTCAAAATCATTACCTGTCACCCTGCTAAAATGATTCATAATCAAAGCCTCCTGTTTCATTGTCTGGAGAAAAATGAACTGCTTGTGTGATCATGAATCCCGCGTATGTTTCATAATATTTCGATTTTAATATTTTTTATAGTAACTTTATGGTCGATTAATCGTAGTAAATATCATAATAATTTGAAGAATAATACATGTTATTTGTTCAAAATTATAAAAATCGTAAGATTTAAGCATAAAAATTTGACATTATGAAATGGGAAGAAAGCAAAAAGGGTTATGAAAATTTTCTTAGGTTGGAAAAATCTTTGTCGCAAAACTCAATTGCGGCATATATCAATGATATCAATAAATTGTTAGATTTTTTAGTGAAAAGTTACAAAAGGGTTAGTCCGGATAAAGTAAAACTACAGCACTTAAAAAAATTTCTTGAATGGCTGAATGAAAAGGGTGTAAGCCCGCGTACTCAGGCACGTACCATTTCAGGGATCAAGTCATTTTATAAATACCTGCTAATTGAGGGGGCCATATTAAGTGATCCAACCGCTTTGCTGGAATCTCCCAGGATAGGCAGGAAACTGCCCGAAATTCTTACGATGGAAGAGATCGACATGCTGATTGATGCTGTGAATCTGGAGAAAGCTGAAGGACAACGCAATAAAGCTATGTTAGAGACTTTGTACAGCTGTGGATTGAGAGTCTCTGAACTGGTGAACCTGAAAATTTCTAATCTCTATTTCGATCAGGGATTCCTGAAAATTGAAGGGAAAGGTGATAAGGAAAGATTAGTTCCGGTCAGCTCCCGGGCAGTGCAAGAGATTGAAAAGTACATGGAGGGATACCGGAAGGATCTTAAAATTCAAAAAGAGAGCGAGAATATTGTATTTCTGAATCGCAGAGGCAAAAAATTGAGCCGCGTGATGGTCTTTACAATTATTAAAAACCTGTCTGAAAAAATCAACCTGAAAAAGAAAATTAGTCCGCATACCTTCCGACACTCCTTTGCTACTCATTTAATTAACGGTGGGGCTGATCTGAGGGCCGTTCAGGAAATGCTGGGCCATGAATCTATCCTTACTACTGAAATCTATACCCATTTAGACCGTGATTATTTGAAAAATACCATCCATCAGTTTCATCCCAGGTCATGATAAAATCGCGTTCTAAATTGAAAGGGGCTGATCATCGATTCAGCCCCTTTTTTTTAATCCTAAATTTGAATATTGTTAAGATAATGTTTAATCGGATTGTAAAAGTGGCCATTATACCCGCTTTATCCGGCCAAAGCGGAAAAATATTTTATTTTTGTATGTGGAAAGAAAAAAGAAAAACAGTTATTATCAAGTTAATTATTAGGTATTTATGAAAAAGTTAGATTTATCAAAGTATGGAATTTTAAATGTGGCCGAAATTGTGCATAACCCCTCCTATGACCAGCTTTATCAGGAAGAATTAAATCCTGAGCTGAAGGGATACGAAAAGGGTCAGCTGACGGAATTGGGGGCAGTGAATGTGATGACCGGTGTTTTTACAGGTCGTTCTCCCAAAGATAAATTCATCGTTAAAGATGACACTACCCGGGATACTATCTGGTGGACAACTCCCGGGTCTCCAAACGATAACAAACCGGTATCAACCGAGGTCTGGAATGAATTAAAAAAGTTAACCGTGAAACAGTTATCCGCGAAACGGCTTTTTGTGGTAGATACCTTTTGCGGGGCAAATCCCGATTCTCGCCTGAAAGTTCGTTTTATCATGGAAGTAGCCTGGCAGGCTCACTTTGTAAAGAACATGTTCATCCGGCCAACCGATGAGGAACTGGAAAATTACGGTGAACCTGATTTCGTTTCTCTGAATGCTTCTAAAATAGTGAATCCAAAATGGAAAGAACATGGTTTGAATTCTGAAGTATACACCGTTTTTAACCTAACCGAAAAAATGCACGTAGTAGGTGGATCATGGTATGGAGGAGAAATGAAAAAAGGTCTCTTTGCTATGATGAATTACTACCTTCCATTAAGGGGAATGGCTGCTATGCACTGCTCTGCAAATGTGGGTGAAAAAGGTGATGTAGCCATTTTCTTCGGTCTTTCCGGAACAGGAAAAACAACCCTTTCTACCGATCCAAAACGAAAATTGATTGGTGATGATGAACATGGTTGGGATGAGGATGGTGTATTTAACTTTGAAGGCGGTTGCTATGCGAAAACTATTCACCTGGACCCGGAAGCTGAACCGGATATCTATAACGCCATTAAAAGAGATGCTCTGCTGGAAAACGTAACCGTGGATAAACATGGAAAAATTGATTTTTCTGATGGCTCAGTGACTGAAAATACACGGGTTTCCTATCCAATCTATCATATTGATAATATAGTAAAGCCTGTTTCTAAAGCCGGGCATGCAAAAAAGGTAATTTTTCTTACCGCCGATGCTTTTGGTGTTATGCCTCCTGTTTCCAAGTTGACACCGGAACAAACAAAATACCACTTCCTTTCCGGCTTTACAGCAAAACTGGCAGGAACTGAACGTGGAATTACTTCACCACAACCTACCTTCTCAGCATGCTTTGGCGCTGCTTTCCTCTCCTTGCATCCAACAAAGTATGGTGAAGAACTGGTGAAAAAAATGGAAGAACATGGTGCTGAAGCATACCTGGTGAACACCGGATGGAATGGCACAGGAAAACGAATATCAATCAAGGATACACGTGCTATTATTGACGCGATTCTGAGTGGTTCGATTGAAAAAGCGGAAACCAAAATGGTTCCTGTCTTTAACCTGGAAGTGCCCACTTCACTTGAAAATGTGAATCCTGCAATTCTGGACCCACGGGATACATACGAAGACCCAAAACAGTGGGAAGAAAAAGCCAAAGACCTGGCTGGTAGGTTTATTAAAAACTTTGAAAAATATACCGATAATGAAGAGGGCAAAGCTTTAGTTGCTGCCGGCCCGCAACTGGGTTGATCCGAACCAATAGTCTCGCATCAACACATTTGTTTGCCGGATTAAATTTATAGATTATACAATCGTTTCAAAGATCATGTTGAAACGATTGTTTTTTTTATGTACTTGATGGTCACTTATCCTGATGAACCAGAACCCAACCCCGGAAAAGCCCGGGAAGCCGTTTGCTGCGTCCCTTTTATTCTGTATTCCCTCTTACAACAGATCCTCTGTTATAAGAAAAATAAATGCCTGCACTGCTGATCACTGAAAAACAGAGAAAAGACCATTTAACAGCTTTAATGAATTCCTGATCCGACAAGCTGTCAAATGCCTCTCTTCCCAGCATTCCTGCAAAAAACAGGGTGGCAATCGTCATGCTGGTAATTTGACCGATAACACGCATCGTAGCTGCCGAACCGGAAGCAAGACCCAGTTGGTTTTTACCTACCGAACTCATGATGGTATTCATGTTGGGAGAAGAAAAAAATGCAAATCCAAGTCCAACCCATACCAATAACCCCACAATGATCCCTATAGGGGTAGCAGGAGTAAGCAACGAAAATGCAACAAGTCCCAGTGTGCACATCGTCATTCCAATTGTGGTCAGAATTCTGGGCTGGATACGATCAGACAATCGTCCGGCAATGGGAGAGAAGATGGCCATCATAACCGGCTGGGCAATCAATACAATTCCTGCATCACGGGGTGATAAACCCTGAACTTTTTGTAGATACAGACTAAGCAGAAACACAATGGCAAAGGTAGCACTGTAGTTGATGAGAGCTGCCAGATTGGAAAAAGCAAAAAGGCGATTTCCGGTGAATAGCCTGGTTTCAAAAACAGGCAACAACGACCTGCTCTCAAGCATCCAGAATAGGATCAGAGATATTACCCCTCCACCCATTAATAACCAACCGGATAATCCCGGAATGAGCGAAGAGCCATAAACCAGAACGATGAGTCCAAGCATATAAAAAAAAGTTCCTTTTAAATCCATCTTTTTCCCGGAAACGGAAATAACCTGGTCTTTGCCTAAGAACAAAAAGGAAAT
Organism: Mariniphaga sp.; assembly: GCA_028702595.1. Classification (GTDB taxonomy): domain Bacteria; phylum Bacteroidota; class Bacteroidia; order Bacteroidales; family Prolixibacteraceae; genus Mariniphaga. The sequence goes on from JAQVON010000011.1 coordinate 58,414, forward strand.
GATGATCGTTAAAATCCCCAAAGCGGTGGAAACAAAAAAGATTGACCTCCATCCAAAATATTGGGTGAGAAATCCTCCGGCAAACGGACCAAAAGCAAGTCCCAGGTAAACAGCAGAAACAGAAAAACCTAAAACCCGACCCCTGTGTGCCGGAGAAAAGGCTGAAACTAATATGGCCGGTCCGGTTGTGCTGGAAAATGCTGCTCCTATTCCCTGAATAAACCTGAAAATTATAAGCCATACCCCTGATCCGGTAAACCCACATGCCAGCGAAGAAAGAGTGAAAATCATAACCCCCAGTTTAAATATTCTCCTGATACCGGTAAGATCACCCCAACGACCTACAGGCAACAGAAACATCGCTGTTGCAAGTAAAAAGGAAGTGATGATCCAACTCAGGGAAACCGCATTGAGCCCAAACGTTTTTTCAATAGCCGGAAGTGCAACATTTACCGAAGATATTAAAAATGTACCCATGAAAGAGGTCACTGCTACAACCGAAAGGATCGATAGCTGCTTTTTTGTCCAATCCATATTTTAAAATATTGTGCAGCCAAAAGTAATATTATTTTTTTGGAGAAATGAATCACCTGAAAACAGGAATTCCTTTTTATGACTTTCTTTATGAATTAAATTTTGTGTGCGTTCTGTTTTATTATTTCTTTAATTGGTGTTATCTTGCTGCATAGAAAAATATTATCCGGAAAGAATGATGAGAAAAATATATGGGTTGGTCATATGGTTTGGACTATTGATGTATGAAATGGGAGTAGCCCAGCCATTTAGTCTGAAGGTTTCCCTCCATAATCAACCTGACCAGCCGGTGGTGCTGGGAAAAGTCAGCGGCGATGATTTTATCCCTGTCGACACGATCACTCTTCATGGGGGGCAACGCAATGGAAATGACGTATCACCTTCTTTGAGGAATTCAGAATATTCATGGAAATCAATGGAATATGCTTTCCCTCTATCTGCTGCAACAGGAATGTATCGCCTGATTTTGGGCCAGACAACCTACGCACGGGTAATGGGAGAGCCTGCTCAATCCCTGGATTTCCTGTTTAACCAGGAAAATATTGAACTGACAACGGATTTCAAATATCCTGAGGATAGTCTGGTGATCATTCATTCAGAAGAGAATAAGTTCTGGTTTGATTTTCTAAAACAGGAGAGAAATTATAAAAAGCAGTTGAGCCTGAAGGAAAAAGAGATTGATTTTTTCCGGGCAAAAGTTGCGGAACTGAAATCAACTACAGGAGCTGAATCTGAAAAGCCGGAAAAGTTGGAAGCTCAGGTGGCAAAAATGGCCAATGAGTTTAATCAGTTGCAGCTGGACCATGACCGTTTTATCCTGCAGTTAGCCGAAAATCATAAGAATCTGTTTGCTTCCCGCCTGATCCCCATTTTCCGGGAGCCCTTTCTTGATGGTTTCCTGAGCGAAAAGGAACGAAATTATTTTTTTCAACAGGAATATCTCAGGCAAATTGACTTTTCTGATCAATCATTTATGCATTCATCGGTTTTAACTGATAAAATTTTTGGATATCTGGTAACTTATAACCAGCGGGATTTTAACCAGGAACAGCGGGAGAATGCTTATATCAAGGCTGTTGATGAAATCATGAAACATTTGGAAGCTACCAGCCTGAATGATGACCGGAAGATGACCGGATTCGTTCTGAATTACCTGGTGAATGGTTTTGAAAAACTGAACATGGAAAATGTACTGAAACATATAGCCGATCATTACCTGACAACACATTGTGAAAATGTGGATGAAAAATCTACCTGGATAAGAAAACTGGAGGCACAACGAATGAATGAAGGAAAAGTCGTTCCTGATTTTACTCTGAATAATCTTCGTGGAGAGCCGATAACATTTTCCCGGGTTGCCAAACCTGATAATCTGATCATATTCTGGGCCAGTTGGTGCCCCCATTGCATGGAGATGCTTCCCCTGATCAAAACATGGTATGCGCAAAAACATACTTCCGACATGCAAATTATTGCCATTTCTCTTGATCATTCAAAAAAAGACTGGCAGGAAGCAATTAGCCGTATGGAAATCGAAGAATTCCTCCACCTTTCCGATTTGATGGAGTGGGATGGTCAGGTGACTCAACATTATAATATCTATGCCACACCTACCATGTTTCTGGTGGATCAACAGCGGAAAATATTGTTTAAGCCTCTAACGATAAGTGATTTGTATAGTCTTCCTGACCAGTAATTTATGACATGTTTCTTCTGTTTTTCCTGACAATTTCCCCTCAAAAATATACTGAACCCAAAATTTTGTTGTAAACTTGTGCTTTTTACAAAAAATCATTAATAACCAGTTTCCTGAAGAATAGTATTAACGTTGGAAACCAAACAGATTATCATGAAGTTAACAGCTATCGACCTTGTCATCATTTTTACTTACCTTTTGTCGACTGTCTTTATTGGGTTGATTTTAAAAAAAGTAGCGCAAAAGAGTAAGGCCAATTATTTATTGGGAGGCAATAAACTCCCCTGGTATATGCTTGGATTATCCAATGCTTCGGGAATGTTTGATATTTCAGGTACGATGTGGCTGGTTACCCTGCTATTTGTTTATGGTTTAAAAAGCATATGGATTCCCTGGCTTTGGCCTGTGTTTAACCAGATTTTTTTAATGGTTTTCCTAAGCATCTGGTTACGTCGTTCCGGAGTGACTACAGGTGCAGAGTGGATAAATACCCGGTTTGGCAGAGGCCGCGATAGCAATCTTTCACATGGAGTGGTGGTAGTTTTTGCCCTGATCATGTGTCTGGGATATCTGGCATACGGTTTTGTAGGCCTTGGGAAATTTGTTATGATCTTTATCCCCTGGGATATCATTGCTCCCTATATTCCTTTTGAAGTTCCCCTGGCATACGTCCCCCACATATATGGAATTGCATTTACGATGTTTGCTGTTTTTTATGCGATACTGGGAGGTATGTCAAGTATTGTTTGGGCCGATGTGCTTCAGTATGTGATTATGACAGTTTCTGCCCTGTTGATCGGTATATTGGCCATGAAAGCACTGGCCGTTGAAACTTTAGTAGTCCCTGATGGCTGGCATTCTCCATTCTTCGGATGGAATCTGAATGATTATGACTGGCGGGGCATCATTGATGAAGTCAACGCAAAAATAGCAAGCGATGGATATTCCCTTTTTTCCATTTTCTTTATGATGATGGTTTTTAAAGGGATATTAGTTTCTCTCGCCGGACCTGCACCAAATTATGATATGCAAAAAATATTGTCCACAAAATCAGCAAAAGATGCAGCAAAAATGAGTGGTTTTGTTTCTGTTGTGTTGATGCCCATCAGGTATTTTATGATTGCCGGTTTTGCTATTTTAGGACTGTTGTATTACGATCAGCTGAATTTAATGGTTGCAGGGCAAATCGATTTTGAACAAATATTGCCATCAGCTATTTCCGAGTTTGTGCCTGTTGGATTCATGGGCCTCTTATTAGCCGGACTTCTGGCAGCTTTTAATTCTACTTTTGCCGGAACATTAAATGCTGCCCAGGCTTATATTGTAAATGATATTTATTTACGCTATGTGAAACCCGATGCTTCAAATCTTGAAACCCGGAATATGAATTATATCACCGGCGTTGCAGTAGTGATTGTCAGTATAATTTTTGGTCTGTTTGCTCAGGATGTTAACAGTGTTTTGCAATGGATGGTTTCAGCTTTATATGGAAGCTATGTAGTCTCTAACGTGCTGAAATGGTATTGGTGGCGGTTCAACGGGTATGGATACTTTTGGGGAATGGTGGCCGGCCTTGTTCCTGCGTTGATTTTCCCTTATGTTTTTTCTGAAACTCTCGATCTCTATTATTTTCCCTGGTTGCTTCTGGTTTCAATTGCCGGTGCACTGCTGGGAACTTTCCTGACTCCACCAACCAAGGAAAGAGTTTTGATGGATTTTTATAAAAATGTCAGGCCCTGGGGATTTTGGGGCCCCATCAAAAAGAAAGTGATGGAGGAAAACCCTGAATTTGTTCCCAATAAAAACTTTAAACATGACATGTTTAACGTCGTGATAGGAACCATCGCCCAAACAACCCTGGTTGCCCTGCCTATTTATATCATTCTGAAAGATACCTGGCCTATCTGGATTACTATTATCATTACTGTTATTTGTGGGGTCATCCTGAAAAAAACATGGTGGAATAAACTGCCGGAAGATTAACTTTATAACTACTGGAAATACAATAGAATCTATTAATTTTACGAGAATGAAACCAACAAGAAAAGAATTTGATAAATTTCTGACCAGATTAAAAAATGAGCATGAGAATTTTCTGGTAAAGAGAAATAAACCGGTAAGAAAAAACTATAACGGCATTTATTACCGGTATAAACGCCCGATACTTACAGCTGCACATGCCCCACTGAACTGGAGGTATGATTTGAATTATGAAACCAACCCTTATTTATTACAGCGTATAGGAATGAATGCTGCATTTAACAGTGGTGCCGTTTATCTGGATGGTCGGTACCTTCTGGTAGTAAGGATGGAAGGTTGGGACAGAAAATCATTTTTTGCGGTGGCTGAAAGTCCAAATGGAATAGATACCTGGCGTTTTTGGGAACGTCCGTTGATCATGCCTGAGACTGATCTTCCCGATATTAATGTTTATGATATGCGGGTTGTGCAACATGAAGACGGTTGGATTTACGGTGTTTTCTGTTCTGAGCGAAAGGATCCCTCAGCTCCTCCGGGAGATACATCTCAGGCTACTGCAAGTGGGGGAATTGCCCGCACCAAGGATTTGATCAGCTGGGAACGGTTGCCTGATTTTATCTCTCATCATGGACAACAGAGAAACCTGGTGCTTCACCCGGAATTCATCAACGGAAAGTATGCTTTCTACACCCGCCCACAAGATGGTTTTATTGAAGTTGGCGGAGGTGGTGGAATCGGTTGGGCTTTGGTTGACGATATTACCCATGCTGAAGCTCCGGAAGAAATAATCTTTGAAGAGAAAAAATATCATACTATTAAAGAACTTAAAAATGGTCAGGGACCTGCTCCGCTGAAAACAGAAAAGGGATGGTTGCATCTGGCTCATGGTGTGCGCGGATGTGCAGCAGGATTGAGGTATGTGCTGTACATGTTCATGACCGACCTGGAAAATCCGTCAAAAGTAATTGCCCGCCCAGGTGGATACTTCATGGCACCGGAGGGAAATGAACGGGTAGGAGATGTTTCCAATGTGCTCTTCGCAAACGGCTGGATACGAAATGAAAAGGATGAGGTATTCATCTATTATGCATCATCCGATACACGAATGCACGTTGCAACTTCTACTGTTGACCGGCTGGTCGACTATTGTATGAACACCCCTGCTGATGGTTACCGTTCAGCGGAGAGCGTGAAAAATATAAATGAGCTGATCGATAGAAATTTGTCGATTATGTAGGAGGAAACACCACTTTTTATCCCTCCCGGTTTCAGTAAAATAAATTTGATTATCATGTTGAATATAAAACATATAAGCCATGAGCAAAACATTTCGTTGGGCTATTCTGGGGTGCGGGAAAATTGCTCGTAAATTTAGCAGCGATCTAAAATTATTACCCCACGCTAAGTTGTATGCTGCTGCCTCCCGGGATATAAAAAAAGCTGAAGAGTTTGCACGGGAGTTTGGCTTTGAAAAGGCATATGGAAGTTATGAGAAATTGGTAAATGACCCCCTTGTGGATGTCGTTTACATTGCTACACCTCATTCCCATCACCACGACCATGCCATCCTCTGTCTGGAACATAAAAAAGCCGTTCTTTGTGAAAAAGCATTTGCTATAAACAAAAAAGAAGCTGAAGATATGGTTATCGCTGCCAGACGAAACCAGACATTCCTGATGGAAGCTTTTTGGACCATGTTTCAGCCCAGCTTTATTCAGGCTATGGAAATAATCAAGTCCGGAGAGATGGGGAAACTGAAAGTTGTGCGTTCCGATTTTGCATTTAAAGGACCCTATGATCCCGAAAAACGACTTTATAATGTAAAACTCGGGGGTGGTTCGTTGCTTGATATTGGTATCTATCCGGTTTTTGCTGCGCTGACCTCCTTGGGAATTCCAGAAAACATCAAAACATTTGCGGATTTCAGCTCCACCGGAGCTGAAGAAACCATTAGCATGATCTTTAAATACAGGGACGGCGCTATGGCTAATCTTACCTCCAGCTTCGCTGGTTTTTCTCCTACCCAAACCGAGTACTGGTTTGAGAAAGGTTATATGGTTCTGAATCCAAGATGGTTTACCCCAACACATATTACCCTGAAGAAGGATGGAGAGGATGCTGTATCGCTGGAATCGGAATCCATCGATGGATTGGGATACTTGTATGAGGCTGACCATGTAATGAAATGCCTTGAGGCTGGCCTCATACAAAGTGATAGGATGACCTGGCAGATGAGCCTGGATTTGATGGAGATACTTGACCGGGTTAGAATCGATGCCGGAATATTTTATCCGGACCACGATCAAAAATTATTCTTCTAAATTCTGAATTTTAAAACCGATCATGGATAAATCAACTCTTCTCCTGCTGAAAAAAGAGTTCGAGGATGAACTGAAATCTCATATTTTAGATTTTTGGGGGAGAGAGGTATATGATTCCCACAGGCGTACCTTTTTCGGCAGGATTACTCACGATGGACTGAAGGATCCGGAAGCACCGCTTTCTGCTGTGTTTGTAACACGCATCATGTGGACTTTCTCTGCTGTATACAAGCTGTATCCTGAGGAACTCTATAAAAATATAGCCGATGAAGCATTCCGAATTCTGCAGGAAACATTCTGGGATTCGCTAAACGGAGGGATTTACTGGAGCGTTCTCCCGAATGGCAAACCGGTGGATACAAAAAAACAATTCTATGCAGAGGCTTTTTTTATTTATGCACTGGCTGAGTATGATGCAGCTTTTCCTCAAAACAGGGTGAAACAATTGGCTCATTCGATGTTTATGCTTCTGGAGAAATTTGGATATGATCCTGAATATGATGGGTATATTGAAGCTATGACGGACAACTGGCAGGATATAGAAGATCAACGCCTGAGCCCGAGAGAGCTCAATGTGAAAAAAACAATGAACACTCATCTTCATATCCTGGAAGCGTATACCCATTATTATCGTGTTTGGAAAACTGAAGAGTCGAGAAACAAACTCTACCATCTTATTAACCTTTTTCTTGATAAAATAATAGACCCAAAGCGTGCTCATTTTCGTCTATTTTTTGATGCCGACTGGACATTACGATCCGGAATAGATTCCTATGGTCACGACATCGAGGGAAGCTGGATGCTCTGTGAAGCCGCAGAGACGCTGGGAGATAGGGAGTTAATGGAAAAGGTGAAAAGGATTGCTCTGAAAATGTCCGAAGTGACACGTAATGAGGGCTTTCATGAAACTGGCGGTCTGTATTATGAGAAAGAAAATGATACAATGCTGAGGCAGTTCGACTGGTGGCCTCAGGCGGAGTCCGTGGTAGGATTTTTTAATGCCTGGCAGTTAACTGGCGATGAGAAATTTCTGAAAACCTCCCTGAGAAGTTGGAAATTTATCCGGAATTATATCGTAGACAGAAAAAATGGTGAATGGCACTGGGGGGTCTCTGCAAACCTTGTGCCCCTGGAAATGGATAAGATTAATGGCTGGAAATCATCTTACCATAATGGAAGAATGTGCCTGGAGATGATACGTCGAATGAACAGAATGATTCTCTAAAATTTAAAAATATGTCAATAATCAAATGGAAAACTATCCTTTTATTTTCTTTGTTAGTGCCCTGGATTTGCGGAGGATGTCAATCTAAAAATGATGCTATGATTAACAGCTCAACAGTAAAAAAACTTGATCTGAATCGATATATGGGTACCTGGTATGAAATTGCCCGCTTCGATCATTCTTTTGAGCGAAACCTGATCCGTGTAACTGCCAATTATACCTTATTGCCAAACGGAAAAATTGAGGTTTTAAATCAAGGGTACAAAAATACACCCGATGGGAAGCTGAAAATTGCCAAAGGGAAAGCAAAACAACCGGATAAAGAAGCACCGGGTAAATTGAAAGTGTCATTTTTTCTCTTTTTTTATGCTGATTATTACGTGCTGGAACTGGATAAAGATTACCAGTGGGCATTGTTGGGAAGTTCATCAGATAAATATCTCTGGATATTAAGCCGTGAACCATCTCCCGATCAACCTATTCTTGACCATATACTTGCCCAGGCTAAAAGCCGGGGTTATGATATCGATAAATTGATCTGGGTAGAGCAGTAGCTTTTTAAAACGCTGAAATGGAATTTAAAGTTGTATCCGATTATCAACCAACAGGTGACCAGCCTGAAGCTATTCGTCAGCTTGTGGAAGGACTGCAGCATGGGGAACGTTTCCAGACTCTGCTTGGAGTTACGGGTTCGGGGAAAACGTTTACTATGGCCAATGTGATAGAAAAGGTACAACGGCCAACATTAATTTTAAGCCATAATAAAACACTGGCAGCACAGCTGTATAGTGAAATGAAACAGTTTTTTCCTGAAAATGCGGTGGAATATTTTGTTTCGTATTACGATTACTATCAACCCGAAGCCTACCTGCCTGTTACGGATACCTACATTGAAAAGGACCTGTCCATTAACCAGGATATTGAAAAATTACGGTTAAGTACAACCTCATCGTTGTTGTCAGGACGGCGTGATGTGGTAGTTGTTTCTTCTGTATCCTGTTTGTATGGAATTGGAAATCCGGAAGATTTTCATGCCAACATAACCAGTCTGAAACAGGGCATGACCTTGCCAAGAAACGCGATGCTCCACCAACTGGTAGATGCCCTTTATTCTCGAAGTGAGATTGAGTTCCTCCACGGAAACTTCCGGGTAAAAGGGGATACAGTGGATATCTTTCCGGCTTATACCGATACCGCTGTGCGAGTGGTTTTCTGGGGAGATGTTATTGAGGAAATTATCTCGTTTGATCCACTCACTGGTCAACCTGTTGAGGAAATGAAAGAGGTGGTGATCTATCCGGCAAATATTTTTGTTACAACCAAGTCCCGGATGAAACGTGCTATCAGACAGATACAGGATGATTTGGTCGCTCAGATTGATTACTTTGAAAGTATTGGAAAAAAAATGGAAGCCAGACGCCTTCTGGAAAGAGTGGAGTATGATTTGGAGATGATGCGCGAGTTGGGATATTGTTCAGGTATCGAAAACTATTCACGGTATTTTGATGGTCGGAACCCCGGCACCCGGCCTTTTTGCTTACTGGATTATTTTCCTGATGATTTTTTAACCATTATCGATGAAAGTCATGCAACCTTACCCCAGATCAGAGCAATGTATGGAGGAGATAATTCCAGGAAAGTAACCCTGGTAGAGTTTGGGTTCCGCCTTCCGGCAGCTATCGATAATCGTCCGCTGAAGTTTGAAGAATTTGAGGAACTGGTGAATCAGGTGGTCTATGTGAGTGCAACTCCTGCAGATTATGAACTGGCCAGATGTGACGGGATCGTGGTTGAACAGGTGATCAGACCCACTGGTTTGCTCGACCCGGTAATAGATGTCAGACCCAGCACCAATCAGATAGATGATTTGATGCATGAAATTAACCTTCGAACCGAAAACAATGAGCGTGTACTGGTTACTACACTTACCAAACGAATGGCTGAAGAACTCTCCAAATACCTGCAGGAAATGGGGGTAAAAACCCGTTATATCCATTCAGATGTGGATACCATGGAGCGGGTGGAAATTATGGAGCAGTTGCGGCGGGGAGTTTTTGATGTGCTTGTTGGGATAAATTTGCTGCGGGAAGGTCTTGATCTGCCGGAAGTTTCTCTTGTGGCCATACTGGATGCCGATAAAGAAGGATTTTTGCGGTCAGAACGCTCCCTGACACAAACCGCAGGAAGAGCTGCCCGGAATTTAAACGGACAGGTAATCATGTACGCCGATAAAATAACGGATTCTATGAAGCGTACTATCGATTCTACTAATTACAGACGGGAGAAACAAATGAAGTACAACCTGGAAAACAATATCACCCCAACAGCAATCATTAAACCTACTCGTGAAATGATAGGTTATGAATTCCGGAGCGGTAAAAAACATGCTGAATATGACCCGTCAGACCTGCCCGATTACGCTGCTGATCCGGTGGTACAGTACATGAAAGCCGAGGGGTTGGAAAAAACAATTGAGAAAACTAAAAAGCAGATGAAAGCTGCTGCACGTGAACTGGATTTTATTGAGGCTGCACGACTCCGGGATGAGATGTTTTATCTGGAAAACCTTTTGCAACAGAAAAAGAACCAGTAATCTGATCCGGATTAGATGATTGGTGTGATCTGTTGTTCTTTAAAACCTCAGGTTCATGGAAGGAGGAATTCCGGGATCCAACCGGGCAGGTGAATGGGCTGGGAAACTTTTCCCTATGTAAGAAAAAACAGAATACATGACCAGAGGATGGCAGTTGTCAGGCATAGTGATATTAAAATTTCCAGAAAACAGGTATCAGTAAAATACTCAAAATGAATGCAATGATTTGCATCGGGATGCCAATCCTGAGGAAGTCTCCGGCTGAGTATTTTCCAATGGCTTTAATGACCAGGTTCGACCGGTATCCCCGTGCAGTCATAAAGCTTGATGCCCCGGCAATGGCAATGGCCACAAAAAAAGGCTTGGAATCGACGCCCAACAGTTGAGCAGCCATGGCAGCAATAGGGAAAACCAAGGCTACAGCTGCGTTGTTGGTGATGATCTCTGTAAATACAGAAGTAATGAGCCAAATGATGGCCAGCACTCCTGAAGGCCCGATAGACCTGACAATATTTATGGCGTCAACTGCCAGCAGATTGGCAACCCCTGAGTTCTGAATGGCTTTACTGATGGCAAAAGCAGAGGCTATGGAAATAATCAAATCCCAACTGACTGCCTTCGTATAATTCTGTTGGGGTAAGATTTTTAACCAGATGAGTAGCATGGCGGCAAAAGCTACATATATAAAAATATTTAACCGCATACCATAACCATAGGAGACGAGCTCATTGATTACAATGGCTGCAACCATAGACATGAGAATGATCAGCGCAAGCCACTTTACTGTGGTCCCTTTGTCCTGATGTAAATCACGCATGTAATTCACCAGGTAAAACATCTGGGATGATCCCCAGGTTTCATTGAATTTTTCTGTAGCAAGCAAAACAACATTGTCACCAACCTTTAGCTTCAAATTATTGAGGTTGTCGGTTATACGTTCACCATTACGGTGAATAGCCAGCACTATAGCATTAAACTGCTCAAAGAAGCTAAATTGAGTAACTGTTTGACCTAACCATGGAAAACGAGGAGACAGAACAACTTCATACTGTTTAAGATCCGCTGATTTCACATGACCTAAATATTCCATCCCTTTGAGCTTGATTTCTTTATGCCCCAGGATATAATTTAACCTGTCAGAATTGCCGGTAACCAGCATGTCGTCGCCGTAGTGAAGTTTGATGCTCGCATTTTGCGGACAGATTATCTTATTGTCTCGGGCAACGGAGTGAACTTCTAATCCGGGAAGACCTTCAATCCGGCTATTAATGATCTCTCTGCCCTGAAAAGCACTGTTCTTGGTCAATTGTAAATTAAAATAATAATCTTTTCCTTCAGGAGGCTTTTGTTGAAACTTGATCTTCTCCCCGGGCAAAATCCAGTTACCAAAAACTGACATGTAGATAAAGCCAAAGCCCGAAATGATAAGACCGATTTTCCCCAGTTCAAACAGATGAAATCCGCCATTCCCTGTGTCAAGCATTAATCCGTGAACTACCAGATTGGAAGAAGTGCCAATAAGTGTGCACATGCCTCCAAAAATGGCCGCATATGACAGGGGTATTAAAAATTTCTTGTAAGAAAGTTTCATGATCTCAGCCCAACGGATGAGTATGGGAGCAAAATTTACCACAATCGGCAAATTGTTCAGAAAAGCAGAAAAAAATGCAACCGGAACCATCAGCCGGGGAAGCAGGAAGGTCATCGGATTTTTTTTGCGGGGAAGATAAGCCCTGGCCAAACGAGTCATTAATCCAGATTGTTTGATCCCTTCATTGACCAGAAACAGAACAGCAATGGTGACCAGACCATCATTCGAAAAACCTGCAATGAGTTCCCTGTCGGTAATAATGCCTGTAGCCATGAAAATTACAGCACCGCTGAGAAGAATGAGCCCGGGACGCATGGCTTCCATCAGAAATGCGATTACCAAAAACAGAAGAACCGTAAGGACTATCCAGGCTTCAAATGTCATTTTTTTTATTCTAATTCATTTGTGTAGTCTTATCCATGCTACACCCCTTCAGTTTTTATTTGGATTGTGCGGATCAGAAAGACAAAAACAGATCATCCATAACATTACCCAAAATCAATTCAGACAAATATAAAAATCAATTTCTGATAACAGGGAGAACAGAATAAAGATTTTTAGTAATTACTCAAATATATATGTTCCGTTCGCGTTAACCTGTAAACTCCAAACAATTGATACCCATTGGTCTTGCGTTGCTTCAGCATTTGTGCTTTCTATCTCTTCCAGGGTAATGATAAATGTATTGTCAGAGGATCTCTTGATCACAGGATTTCTGTATGTATAGTTTTTTCGGAAGAAGTTATAATAATCCTTTAAGTATTGAACTGCTTGTGATTCCGTGCAAAAACTGATTTCTTGCCCGTTGTACTCCAGAACCCTTTTCTCTACCATCAGTGCATTGAATTTTTCATTCAGATGGATCTTGTCAGCTTCAAGCTCCATAATTCTTTTTTTCAGGCACTCATTCTCAATTTTTAATTTTTCAAAATCAGAAGGAGAGATACAACTCCAGAAGAATACCATACCAAAAACCAAATGCGTACTAAATTTTTTCATCTCATTAAAATTTTTAGTTTACTTAGCCTGTTTAATTCATGCGTTTAGTTTGATGCAGATGCAAGGCGCCGGAACCCGCAGGCATAGTTATCTATTTCAAGGGTTTCGCAACGAAGCAGATGCATTGAAATAAAAGCACTTGTGAAAAATGTTTTTCGTTCATCTGTATTATAAATCATTTGCAAATAACACTTTACCAATTCAAAAATATTTTTTATGAATTAAACAGGTTAGAGACTGTTTTAAACTTATCCATTTATTCTATTTTGCGTCTTTTTCACTCATATTGCTGCAAAATTTCCTTAAATAGCTATGGCTATTCGCGTCAATTTTGCCTTGTCTGAGCAAAAAACAGATCAAAATATTTCTAAAAAACAAAATCAAAACAGTCTCTAAGGAATAAGATGGAACTCGCAAATTATTAAATCCAACCCGTTGGAGTGAAAAATCATCATGCTCGTTTCATTTTTGTAATTATTTATGCCTAGAAAGTTAAAAAATATTCTTTTAAAAAACAATGAATAGCTAATAATTGTATTACCTATGCATATAGTCGTATTTTTATTGGTTCGAAAGAAAGTGAACAGAAAATTAACCGGTTGATTCAATAGTTATGTCATTTTATAAGGTTATTAAACAATACAATACCAATTTCTGGGTGTCGAACATCATCGAACTCTTTGAGCGATGGGCCTGGTATGGTTTCTATATGGCTTTTGCTTTATATCTTGTGAATTCAAAGGATACAGGGGCCTTGGGTTTTTCTCAGGCGCAAAAAGGGCTGATCATGGGCACTGGATCCATGTTGCTCTATTTTTTGCCGTTATTCACCGGTGCCATAGCCGACAAACTGGGATACAGACGAATTCTGATTCTTTCATTTATTATTTATGCCAGTGGTTATTACATGATTAGTTCTTTTGACTCGTTTGGCTGGTTGTTTTTTGCATTCATCTGGACAAGTGTTGGAGGGGCGTTTTTTAAACCGATCATATCCGCAATGATTTCACGGACAACCAATAAGGAAACGTCTTCCATCGGTTTTGGTATTTTTTATATGATGGTTAACATTGGTGGATTTATTGGGCCTTTTATTGCTGGAGTGTTGTTGAATAAAAGCTGGGATTATGTGTTTTATATGTCTATTTTAGCCATTGGTGTCAATTATCTGATCACTATTCTGTTTTTTCATGAACCGGTCAGGGGAGCCGGGAATGGCTCCTTGGGAGCAAATATCCTTCAGGCCCTGATCAACATCGGTACCACCCTCAAAAACTGGAGGTATCTTTTGTTCCTTGGCATTCTTTCCCTTTTCTGGACTGCTTTTAACCAGCTCTATTATACTTTTCCTGTTTTTGTGGATCAATGGGTAGATACACGCATGATTTATCAGGCTATTTATGACGAATTTCCTTCATTTGCCCTGGCAATAGGCACAGAGCAGGGAACCATCTCTGCTGTTACTTTTTCCAGTATGAATGCTTTTTTTATTATCATTTTTCAGCTGTTTGTTTCCACATTTGTGATGAGATATAAACCACTTACTGCCATGATGGGAGGTATGCTGGTACTCGCCTGCGGAGTGGGCATGATGTTTGCCAGTCAAAATAGCTGGTTTGTTCTGCTTGGAGTACTGGTTTTTGGGTTAGGTGAAATGGCCAGTTCCCCAAAAACCACTGAATATATCGGGCTTATTGCTCCCGCCGATAAAAAAGCATTATATATGGGAACATCGTTTCTTCCTATTGCTGCAGGACATTTCCTCTCAGGTTGGTTGTCGGGAGGAATTTTTGAACGAATAGCCGATAAATGGTTCCTTCTGGAAAAAGAAATGGCTCTGCGCCAATTACATTTACCTGAAATATCGGATGCGTTTACAAAAAATGATTTTTTGACTGGTGCAGCTACTCAGATGGGAATGACAACCGAAGAATTGACCCGGTTTCTTTGGCAAAATTACCATCCTTCCAATATCTGGTTTCTTTTCACCGGAATCAGCATTCTGGCCGCTGTTCTGTTATTCCTATACGACAGGTTCATCCTGGGGAAAAACGGCAAATGAATAACGTGAAATGCATTTTTTTACAAATATCTAATTTGGATTTTCCTGGATCGATAACTGGTACTCATGAGGTGTGACACCTTCTATCTTTTTGAAAACTTTACTGAAGTGGTAACGATTGTTGAATCCACAAAACTGATAGGTCTCGGAAATGGAATATTTTCGTAACAGTTTTTTTGCATGCTCAATCTTCGACCGACATAAATATTCATGAAATGTAACCCCGTAAATTTCTTTGAATTTGTGGGTTACAAATGAAGGACTTCGACCAATATGCTCGGCAGCTGATCTTACATCAATGGGCTTATCCAGGTTTTCTTCCACATACTTTTTTAAGTAATACTCCGGTTTCGCTTCCTTGATCTGAACCAGTTTATTCTTTAAAATGATATCTGAAAATTTTTGAAAAAGCTCGGCAATAAGAATTAGTTTTTCTTTGGGGATGATCTCCATTGAATTGTAACACTTTTCAAGCTGGTCGGCTTTAGTGTGCTTATCAAGTGAACATTCAATCTCAATTTTTTTGTAATCCTCCTCGGATCTAACCTGGCCAAAATGAAGGTAACCTACCAGGATATTTTCTATGTACAGGGGAAGAAACATTTCGTATAGACCATTGTAACACCTATACAACACAGGCTTCCTCTTTTCTCGTGCTTCCTGAAATTTATCGCGGTCACAGGCAATGCACTTGTGTCTCAGTTCCTCCTGAATAATCTGACAAAAAGGTTGGTAGTCGCCCATGTTGCCGGCAATTTCCTTGGTGTACTCCTCGGCATCAATAGCATAGATGAATGCAGTTCTTATGTTGAAAAGATTAGAAGATAGATCCATTAGCTTTTTTATCTCATCCACCTCTATCAATAACTCATTTTTGTAGATTTCAATGTCCATAGATCTAATCGTTTTGCAGAAAGTCCTTTTACAAATTTATAAAAAATAATCAACTGAAATAGGGGAGACGGGTAATCTTCGGATCGAAATCAAGTTTAATATGTATTTTTCTGGCCTCTTCATCAGTAAGAACGGGCTCTCTGCCTATCTTGACACATGCCTGAAGCGGGGAAAAACCATCCATTCCGATATTGGCAAGGGCTATGGGAAGACTCAAGGAAAAACGAACAAGATCATCGCCTGAAACATTCCCGATAAGTGCATTTTGTCCGAGTACTTTCATTGCAATGATGCCGATATCCCTTTTTAATGCAAGCGGTATGAGATGTTCTTCACAACCGCTGTTCAACGAAGCATTGATTGGGCACATCACTGCATCAACATCAAATTCTTTAAGGCACTTCTGTGAGGCTTCATTCCATTTGTGGAATGAAAATGCAATGTTCTTTACCGTTCCTTCGTCTCTCAATTTTAAAAATGCTTTGTATCCTCCATCAGGTTCTAGCAGAGCATCGGCTTGTTCAACATGATCAATGCCGTGCATAAAATAAAGATCCAGGTGGTCAGTTTTCATGGTTGTCAATGATGTCTCAATGTCTCTCATAACACCGTCATATGTTCGTTTCTGTGATTTTGAAGTCAGGATAATCCGGGATCTGTATTTTGGCGTCAGAAACTTACCGTATCTTTCCTCTGCCAAGCCATTACCATAGGATCTGGCAGCATCAAAATAGTTAATGCCGAGATTTATGGCATAGTCAATGTGTTTTTGCAGGATTGCATCTTTTGCGATCCAGTTACAGTATCGTGAGCCTGTTCCGAATCCGATACAGGAAACCATGAGGTTTGTTCGCCCCAATCTGCGTTTGGGGAGTTCACCCGCCAACTCATCTTTTGAAATTTCGGTATGACTGCCGGATGCATTTACGTAAGCCGGTAATGCAACTCCTGATGCGGATATGGCAACTGTTTGTAAAAAATTACGTCTGGAAAATTTTCCTTTCATTGTTTATTGTTTTTTTTTGTTATTGTTTTTAGTCCAACAATCATCTATCCGATACTTTAAATAGATAATCCCCGGAGCCTATTTTATATACACATTGACCGTTTTCGACCCGGAGGAATGTTACGCCGTTCGCTTTTGAAGCCAGGGTGTTTCCTTCCAGGACATTGTCCCTGACATCCGTTGGAATATGGATGGTTGCAGTAGTATTTACGGGTACAGATACTTTCCATATAAACGCGTCAGTAGTGTTTTCCCATTTGCTTGATATCAGGCCGTGAATGGAGTTATATCTTGCTGATGCCCAATCTAGTGACTTGACAAATTGCGGGCGTAAGATGATATGCTTAAATCCCGGGTTTCCGGGATCGGGATTAATTCCTCCTATCCCGTCGTAAAACCACGCGGTGAATCCGCCCTGGAACGGATGGCTCTTCGACCGGGTGTCACCATGTGATTCCCGGTCCTCAAAGCTCTCTTCGCCCCAGTTTTCCCAGAATGTGGTTGCCCCGCGGGAAAAGAGATATCCATAGCCCGGGAACGTTTCTTTATGCAGCATGTTTTTCAGTGTTTCCCCGTATCCGTATTTGGCAAGCATAGCATGAATGTACCTGCTGCCAAAGATGCCGGTGGCAATATGTCCGTTATGGGTTTCTCTCAAATCGCGGTCAAGGCTTTGTGCAACGGCTTCTGCCTCCCCCTCCGGTACCAGTCCGAAAGCAAGGGCAAGGGCATTCTTCTCCTGGCCTCCGTAAGTTTTTCCCGCCGGATCATAAAATTTACCGTTGAATGCTTTCCTGATTTTCCGGGAAAGAAGTTCATACCGGGATGCATCCTCCTCATGTCCGGTTACCCTGGCCATGCGGGCCATTGCTTCGGAACAGAATAAGTACAATGCCGTAGAGGTAAATGCCGGCGGTGTTTCTTGGGGCATGATGCGTCCCGGAGAGAAAAGACTGCCAATTCCTTGGTGGATGATGTTGTTTTCAGCGATCTGGTCCATGTAATCCATGAAAAATTTCATCCCTTCGTAGTGTTCAGAAATGATGGAGGTATCATTATAGAATAAATAGAGGGTCCAGGGAAGTTTAATGAAAGCAGCGCCCCAGTCAGGGGTTTGTCCCCCAAAACGCCGGCCGGGTGAGATGTTAACCGGTACACCGTCCCTGCGCGAGGTTTCAATATCCCGGATGAACTTGGACCAGAATAGGGCTGCGTCGAAATTGTAACTGCTCATGTCAGCTATCAGAAAAGCATCGCCCAGCCATCCGCACCGCTCCCGGTGGGGACAGTCGGTGGGAATGCTGTGCAGATTACCCGTAAGGGTCCATAAAGCGGTTTGATGCAGCTTGTTGGCCATGGAATCAGAACATTCAAATTCCCCTGTTTCTTCCAGTGCAGTATGCACTACTATTCCTTCCAGATTTTCTTTGGTCGGTATGCCCGGGAAACCGGTTATTTCCACATATTGAAATCCATGGTAGGTAAACCGGGGTTCCCATATCTCCGTACCTTCCCCCTTACAAATGTATGTATCGGTCTGTACCACTCCCGTTGCATATACACCCGTGCTTGCAGGATCGATCATTCCGTCCTCTTCCAGCCATTCGGCAAACCGTAACTGAATTTCAGTTCCCTTATCGGCTTTCAGTCTCAGCCGGGCCCAGCCTGAGAAGTTCTGACCCATATCATACACGTATACCCCCGGACGCGGATTGCTGATATGAACCGGCTGAATGGTTTTTATTCTTTTTATCTGGGGAATTTTCTGGGATACCAGCGTGCCCCCGGGACTTTCTGCAGGTTCTGCTTTTCCCCATCCACTGTCGTCAAAGCCGCCGGTATCCCATCCGTCCTGTTCCATGCGGGCATCGTACCGCTCACCGGCATATACGTTGTTAAAAATAACAGGTCCGGAGGATGACTTCCATGTTTCATCGGAAACAATGATTTTCCGGGTTCCGTCAGCATAGGCAAGATGCACCTGACACAGCAGCCGGGGAATTCCGTAATCCACATCCTTCCAGCCATATCTCCCGTGGTTAACGGCAGTCTGGTGGTACCACCCA
>JAQVON010000126.1 GCA_028702595.1 Mariniphaga sp.
GCCGGTAGTGGCATCACTGTCTGAACATGCAGGAATTTACCACACCAATCCAGAGGTGGTGTATGTGCCTGACGACCCGCACTTTGGAATTTACCGCTCCGACGTTGCAGGAAAGATGTTCCTTTTTGAGGAACGACCCGATGGTGACCGCAGCGACGTGAAAAGTTTCGGGAATCCGGCAAATATTATTTCCACAGAAAAAGTAATAGAAAAAACCACTGCTTCTTCCAGTCATCTTACAGATGAAGAGGGGGTGCTTCGTGCACGACTGTTCGATATTGTTATAAATGACTGGGACCGGCACGAAGACCAGTGGCGCTGGGCTGGTTTTGAACGCAACGGAAAAACGGTTTACAAACCCATACCGCGGGACCGTGATCAGGCCTTTTTTGTGAATGAAGGCATAATACCCCGGATTGCCGCCCGTAAATGGCTGCTGCCGAAAATTCAGGGGTTCACCGAATTCACCAAAAATATTGAAGGGCAATCGTTCAACGCCCGTCATTTCGATCGCACTTTTCTTACCCAAAGCAGTTGGGAAGACTGGCTCAGGCAAATTGATTCACTCCGGGACTTGCTGTCTCCACAAAAAATCGATTCAGCCATGTATGCTTTTCCCAAAGAAATTTATCCGCTATGCGGACCCGAAACAGCCAACATTTTAAAAGCCCGTCTCAAAAATCTGGAACCCATGGCACGTAACCTTTACTTTTCGCTGTCAAAAGAGGTGAGTATTACCGGCACCGATGAACCGGACTTATTCGAAATTATTGCACTTTCAGACACGGTACTGAATATTTCCGGATATGAGCTTAAGAAAAACAGTCAAAGAGGCCGACAATTTTATCATCGTACGTTTTACGCCTCTGAAACCGGTAAAATTCACCTCTACGGACTGGATGGAATTGATAAGTTCGAATTGAAAGGGGATAATCATTTAAAAATCGAATTGAATATCGTTGGAGGGAAAAATAAAGATAAAATTATCAATTACCCGGGAATACCAACAAATAACCGGTCCGGTACTGGTGAATTAGATGAAACAATTACAAAACAAAATAATTATAAAGTTGAAATAATCTCAGGTAAGAGGCCAAAGCGCAAAAATATTACGGTTTATGATAACAAAAATACAGAAATTGCACCGGAGCTCTCCGGAAGGCTGAGAAGCCGTTACGATAAGAAAGCATTGGAAGTTGACAGGGAACAATTTGAATATGACATAGTTTACCCGGGAATATTTTCAGGTTATAATCCCGATGACGGCGTTTTTCTGGGAGGGGGGCCGGTATTCACCAAATATTCCAGATACCGGCAGGAGCGGTACGAGATTTTGGGGAATTATGCTTTCCCCACCAGCGCATTTAATCTGCACTTCAGTGCGCATCAAAATTTACCATTACGACGAATGGAAATTAACTTCAGCACAAAATATGGTTCACCGGAATATGCCGGGAACTATTTTGGAATGGGAAACGAAACAAAATGGGAAGTTCCCCGGCCGGAAAAAGAATTTTACCGCCTGCGGATGAGCAGTTTTTACACTGAGCTTGATTTTATAAAATGGCTGGATGATAAGAGGATACATAAAGCCGGACCGGGGCTGTTTTACAGCATTGCAGACGCAGAACAAACGGCCGGACGATTCATTGCCCGGCCGGAGAACGGTTTAAACGAAAATGCACTGGCAGCTCATGCCTGTACCGGCGTTTATTTTAAGTATAATATGAATACTCTGGCAGGTATGAAGCGGAAAACCGAGGAGGAGTTTGCCGGCAGCAATACATTCCCGGCCCGCGGAATGCACCTTGAAACCCGGGCAGCTTATTTTGCCGGTCTTAATAAGGAAACAGACAATTGGCTGAAACTTTCGGGCGACTGGGTTACGTACCTGAGCTTTTCGCAGCGTCCCCGCTTAGTATATGCCATTCGCATCGGAGGCGAAAAACTGATTGGTGATTATGCTTTCCACGAAGCAGCCACCCTGGGGCGGACCGAAAACCTGCGGGGATACCGGGAAACCCGCTTCTACGGCGATGCATCAATTTATCTGAATGCTGAAGTGCGCATCCGGATGAAGCAGTTCCAGACCTACCTGCTTAACGGTACGGCAGGAGTCTTGTTGTTCAATGATACAGGCAGGGTATGGCTCAAGGGAGAAAAATCCAAAAAATGGCATAACGGAACCGGCCTGGGACTGTGGTTCTCACCATTCGATCTGGCAGTGGTAAGTGTTTCGTATGCCACCAGTCCCGATGACCGTCTGTTTAATTTTTCAATCAATTACCAGTTTTAGCCTAATTACCTAATTTTACAAATATCCAATTTATGGCAAAAGGGTTTTAATTTTTAGGATCCTAAACGATTTAGCAAGAAATCTTATAAATAAAATGACAATATCAAATTTTTTTGGAATAATGATTATTTTACTATCCTCGTTTATTTCCAGGGGCAGTCCGAGGATATACCTGGTCCGCCATGCTGCGGTTGATTTGGCAAAACCAGGCTGGGGAAGCTCAGAAAATTCGGCAGAATACAAGGCAGCATACAATATAGCAGATATTGAAACATTCAATCCGGATGAAGTACTTAAAAAAATTGAAAACCATAAAAATATCGACACCCTATTTTGTAGTCCGCAACCAAGAGCCCTGGAAACAGCAAAAATACTCTTTGGAGGAAAAGCATTTTTGAAAACCGACAGCGTATTGACCGAACTCGATTACCCTGTGCTGCAGATACCCCTCTTACCACTTCCGGTAAAAGGGTGGCTTTTTCTTTCGCGTATAACCTGGATTGCCGGAATAAATACGGGGGAAAAAGCCGGCTACAAAGAACGTCTTGATGAATTAAATGTCTTTACAGATGAACTGACGAAATTTGCAGACAGGAATGGTCAGGCTGTAATAGTAGCGCATGGCATGTTGAACCGAGAGCTGGTAAAAATACTTAAAGACAGAGGCTGGAAATATTGCAAAAACGGAAAAAACGGGTATAATAATCTTTCGGTAAATTGTCTGGAACTTCCTTAATAACATTCCAATATCTAATATTTTCAGAATGAAAAGCTGATAGTAAGCATATCAGTAATAACTTTATCAATTTCGGCGATCAGGAATTTGAAATTTTAAGAAAAAATCGATTTTTAATATAAAAACTGAAAAAATAGTTGTATAACTGAAAAATCAGTTTTATATTTGTTGTATTATTTGACAATTTGGTGCGCTCTAAAAATAAAAGTATAAAAATGAAATTAATGAAAAAACTCACCCGAAAAGAAGAGGAGGTAATGAAAATCCTCTGGGACCTCGAAAAAGCATTTGTAAAAGATATTATTGCCCAATACCCTGATCCCAAGCCCCATTACAATACCATCTCATCCCTGGTGAGGTTACTCCAGGAAAAAGGGATAGTTGGATACAAACAGTACGGGAACACCTATGAATATTTCCCGCTGATCTCGAAGGAGGATTATCGCCGTCCTTTCATGAAGCAGGTTGTAAAGGACTATTTCGATAATTCATATAAAAATGCTGTAGCCTTTTTTGTTAAAGAAAAAGGATTGTCAAAAGAAGAAATGGAAGAGCTTATTAAAATGATTAAAGAAAAGGACTGATGGAAAATTATCTCATTTACATCGGAAAATCGGCGCTGGCAGCAGGTGCGTTTTATCTGGTATTCCTGGCGCTGTTTCAAAACGGGAAACAGTTCGTTTTCAACCGGATTTATCTGCCTGTCTCACTGGCAATAAGTTTTATTATTCCGCTTATAACCTTTACAACTATACAATATGTTGAACCACTGCCTCCGGTTGCAAACGGTTATTCTTTCCTTCCCGAAACAATACAGCCGGTGGAAACAACACAACCGCAATTTTCTATAGAATGGTACCACTACCTGATTGGCATATACATACTGGGAACAGCCTTTTTTCTGTTTCGCCTTTGTCACGGCTACCTAAAAGCGTTGCAGATCATTAAAAAAAGCCGGACGCACGAACTGTCCAATACCATCGTAAACATTACCGGAATGGACGTTCATCCGTTCTCATTTTTCAACAAAATTGCACTTTCAGAAACAACACTCACCCACCCCAACCTGGGTATAATTGTAGCTCATGAAAAAATTCATGTAAATGAAAAACACACATTCGATATCCTCTTTACCGAAATCCTGTTCATTTTACAATGGTTCAATCCGTTTGCATGGCTGATAAAGGATGCGGTTAAAAACAACCTCGAATATAAAGTCGATGCGCAGATTGCAAAAACCACAGATGTAAAAACATATCAGCTTGCCATGGTCGCACTGGCTGATAAAAAAGGAGTAGCGCCTTTTCTGACAGCGCTAAACGGATCACAACTCAGGAACCGGATTATCATGATGAAACGGTCAGCCGCCAACAAATATGGCACCCTTAAAAAATTAGCTGTGCTCCCACTGCTCGCCATACTTGTAATGGGACTTGCAAACAGGGAGGAAAGAACAGAAGTGCTCCCTGGCCAAGAAGACCAAACTTCTTTACACTTCATGCCTCAGGAAGAGACAACTACCGGCAAAATTATTCAGGAAAATGATGAATCCCTGCAAGGTGAAACTATTTCAAACAAGGACAGACAAAATGAATCCGGATCCGAATTAAATTACAATGACAAAGTTCAGTCGGACAACGAAAATGAAGCGTTGATTTCGCCGGAGGGAAAGTATTTAACCCAGGTAACAGATACTGGAATCAGTAAAAAATCAGGTGTGGAATTCAATCCTGAGAATAAACTGTATATTATTGATGGGCTTGAATATAAAGGTGATATCAATGATCTTGATACCAATGACATTGAAAGAATAGACGTTCTAAAAGAGGCATCTGCCATTGCATTATTAGGTGAGAAAGGTAAAAACGGAGCTGTCCTTATCACTACCAAATCAGGAAACAGATCAGGCTTGTCTCAGAATAACGGGAATATCGAAATAACAGGCAAGGTAGTTTCGCTGCATAATAGTAAACCAATACAGGGTGCAACTATTTTCTTTAC
Organism: Mariniphaga sp.; assembly: GCA_028702595.1. Lineage (GTDB taxonomy): Bacteria > Bacteroidota > Bacteroidia > Bacteroidales > Prolixibacteraceae > Mariniphaga. Next base: position 5,034 of record JAQVON010000126.1, read on the forward strand.
AGCTAATGGTAATAAATCGGGAACTATTTCTAACAAGGCCGGAGAGTTTAGTATCCGGACAAATAATTCAAAGGTATTTCTCGAATTTCTTAGTGAAGGTTACCATAAAAAGGAATTTGTCTGGGATGGAAATAAAGAACTGCTGGTGGAGATGGAATCCGATAATACCTCAATCAAACCCGATAAAACAGCAGAAAAAACAAAATGGGAAAAGATGCTGGAGAAAGCAGGTATCGAAAGATACCCGGAAGGTATGGAACCTGTTGTTATACAGGATGGATATGAGACACTACACAATGCTAATGATATTGCCGGCCTTTATAATCCCGAAATTATCAGAAGTATCAGGTACACAAAGAACACAAATATTGATATCAAGCGTAAAGAATTGGCCAAAAACGGGTTCATAGAAATAAAAACCACCCTGCCGAGACAGGATAAGAAACTATATATTATGGATGGCGAAGAAATTTTCCTGAAAAATCAAAAGCCCTCGGTATATATTTATCCGAAGCAACTTCAAACGATGAAGGAGATATCAAAAGATGAAGCTGTAAAAAAATACGGCTCCAAAGCAAAAAATGGCGCGGTGGAGATAACAACTGCAAAAGCTGCATTA
>JAQVON010000054.1 GCA_028702595.1 Mariniphaga sp.
TTCATTTTTGATAAATTACTGTCTGGGAAATTTTGCTCAATTAATTTAAAGGTTTTCGATAAAAGGTTTTGTTCCGCTATTTGGTTATAACCATTTTTTATTACCTCAAATTGTTCTAAATATTTATCCAATTTAATTTGAAAATCTGATTGATAAGGTCTTGAAAAAGAGAACATTTTTGTAACTTTGCTATCATAAATAGGCATTGAATCATCTATCATGTTTAGCATTTTTGTTGCAAATGAAAATTGAAGTGTTTTATGTCCCTTCAGATTATGAAATAAGTTCAGTCGGGTTAATACATCATGGAAATCAAAATTTTCTTTATGTCGGTATTCTTCTAAAATTTTGAAATATTCTTTTTTGAATTCTGTTGTAAGTCCCGCATTGTCGATGCGATAAAAACTTCTGTACACAAATTGGAATAGGTGATTTTCAGTCACATTGGATTTTTCAAATTCCCTTCTCAAAAAATTATAAACATTAATACTTTCTTGCTCGATACTTTCAACAACCTCTTTTGAGTGGTTTTCAATCCAACTTGATATTTCCTCAACATTATCCATTTTTTCGAATTTTTGGCTAAACTATTAGTTCCACGTCTATGTTTTAAGTTGCTCAGCAATCATATTAATATCATCAGGAACACTTTCTAATACGTCTTCAAGGTTGAAATATCTTACTCTGAAAATTCCACCCGGACTAGTCTTTTTAAAATCAGTTTTTGTTAGCCTGATTAATTCATAAACACAAATATTATAAAATTTCGAGACAATACGGTTCGTAATTTTTCCCATTTTCGGTGCCACAATTGTACAATGAGGTATTAATCCGCTTAATTTTATTGTTTTTGGTGCATTCAGATGCAATTTCAGCCCGATTTTTTATCCAATGAGCGTAGCTTTTCTTTACGGTTGTTTACCGTTCCGGGACTTTATATTTTCAGATGGTTTGATAACCAACTGTGTGTTAAATTCTTAACAAGCACAGCATCTCAAATGCTTTAATCTGAAGTTCTTTTGTGACACATGATTTTGGGAACTCAATCTTTATTTTGGTTTTCATCTCTTTAACCCAGGCAGCGGTTTTAATAACCTTGTTTTGAATGGTTTTGAACGTTGCATTCGCATATTCAGTTCCCTTGAAAAGCTCTTTCTGCATAGTGTGTAAAAGTATATAAGCAATTGAGTGCAGGAACAACCGGAACTGGTTGGCATAAAAACTATTGCAGGATGAACGGTCGGATTTCAGATATAACTTGTGCTCTTTTATCCTTAGCTCCATAGCGCCACGGGCGCAGTAGCCTTTCTCGTAAAGCTCCTTTGCCCTGATATTGGTTAAATTGGTGACGATGTACCGGATGTTGGTGCCCATGGATGACACTTCAACTTTTACCACTACTTTTTGGGCCGTTTCCCATCCTCCGGCCTGGTACATAAAGCTGTGATACCGTTTTACCGGTTTACCATATTGTTTGAACTCCCGTTCTGCACTTTCAATAGTGAGGGCAGCCAACTGGTGAAGTTTTTTGTTGCCCGAAAGTCCGGTGATGTATCCTGTCCGGGGCTGGCCGGCACTCCATTGCATAAAATCTTTCGATGCAAAATGACTGTCGCCCCTGACGATAATCATCGTACCGGGCCATTGTTTGCGCAGGTGCCGGACTATTTTTTTGAGCAGCGATGCCACGTTATTCTGTTTGTTCCTGCGGCCTGGCTTCAAAATGGTGGTAATCAATTTCCCGGATAAACCTTCATAAATGTGCAGTGGCATGTAACAGTGGTCATGATAATAATTGTTGAACAAAGTAAGTTGTTGCTGCCCGTAAGTGTTATTGTTGGTGTCGTCGCAATCAATAATAATTACACCAGGGGCACTGGCATATGAAGCCAAAAAAGTATCCAGCAGATACCTGCCCATTTGCAGTAAATCTCTTGGCCCTACCCCATTTTCAAGCCTGCTCATTGTGGGTTGTGACGCTAAATCACGGCCTGTTTGCGGAAGCCGTCCGGCGCAGGTTTTAAAGACCATGTCGCTACGCAAATCGTTGCAAATCGTTACAATCTTCGTATCCTGCTTCAATCTGGAAAATACGCTGGGTGATAAGCTCTGTTATGGAATGGTCAACGTAACGCAAATCCCTTATGTCTGTAATACAGGAGCTTATACCGTTAATAAGCCCGGTTTGGTTTTCCACCTCACGCAATAACAGTAACCCTCCATCACTGCTGATTTGTTCGCCGGTATAGCTTAATTCAATCTTTTTGTCAGATACGGGAAAAAGGTCTAAAATTTTTTGGCTGTTCTCAAATTTTTTTTCTAACATTGCTACGGGATGTTTGTTTTTGTACACCCTGAAATACTGATAATTCAACTATTTTTAGGTAACAAACTCCCCTTTTTTATGAATAATTCAGGTTAAACTTACATTGAATAATCCCATAATAGGCATTGCTGTAGAACAAAGCATTAAAGCCGAACTCGTTTTCCGGCAGCTAAGTTCCACCGTTATATCAAACTCACGTTACAATAGTAAAACAAGGACTATTATTTAAAGGAAAGAAACATGACTAACACTGTAAAAGTTTCATTGCATCACAAATTTTTGAAGCACATGCACCACGTGGTATCAGGCGCAATCGCTCTGGTATTTTGGATCAGTTTCGTACCTCAGGGTTTCGCGGCAGTTTTGGAAGGCCCTTATCCGTTGCTGGTCACGCCATGGACGGAGGAGGCAGAGCTCGACGTACCCGTGCTCGTCAAAGAGGCGGAGTTCGTTGAGAGAACAGGTAGCAGTGGCATCATCTGGCCTACCTCAGTCGAGGTCGAGGCATTGGACGCAACTGGCGAGTATGAGGCGGGACTACAAGCGCTGGCCGAACGCGCCTCAAAACCGGGTGCGGAATTCAACTCGCGCCTCACGGCAGTCTGTTCCGGCAAGACGAGCGCGGAGGTGGTCGCTCGAGTGAAGAAGGTTGAGGCGATCGCGAAAAGAACCGGAGCAAAAATGGCGATTTTAGCGCGTCCTCCAGACGATGCTACCGACCAGATGATGATCGAGGCTCATTATCGTGCGCTCGCAAAAGAAACGACGCTCCCGGTGATCATTCAGACCTACAACGGGAAAAGTCCGCAGCCGGACGTCGACCTGATCATCACTCTGGCGAAGGAGTTACCGGAAACCTATAGCTGGGTGAAGGAAGAGTCCCCCGGCCAACAAGTGAACGCACGCATGGAACAACTCCTGTCGCACCCCGAGATCAAGACCGTATTCTGCGGCTGGGGTGCAAAAGCCTGGGTTTACCAGGGTGGTCGCATCGGCGCGCTTGGAGCGATTTCGCAGCGTCCCGCCTATGCTGGCCTTTTTGTCCGCGTGTTCAAGCGACTGTCTGCAGGTGCGGATGCCTCCGATCCCGAACTAGCCGCCGCCTTCACTAAGTATCTCTACATGATTAATCTGGGCGACGTCTTCAGCAAGTATGGCGATGACGAGATGCGAGGTCCGCACCTTTACGTGTTGCAACGTCTCGGCATCTTCCGCAACCGCCTGTCGCGCACCGCCACCGGCAAAGTTAAGGAGTTCGAGATGTCGGACAAGATGAAAGCCGAGGTCGACGCCCGGCTTGAGTTCGTCGGCATCACCGCAGAGAATCCTTGGGGAAAGTGACGTTAGCGCGGTATCTAACAATTTACAAGTGACCTTTTGCCATTTTAGGTTCAACAAGTTATTATTTGTTAGTAATAAATGCACTGTTTGAGTTGTACGAACTCTGCTACTATGACCTCTGCTAACTTCTCACTCTTACCTCTTTAGATCATTCGCCGATTGTTGCCGCCCGGTTTGTCGCTATTGCAACAGGTGGTGAGATCTCTCGGTATAAAATAATATACTTTCCTTGCGTACTGCCTGATTTACTGTATGGGATTACGGTTGATAATTTGGGCGTTCCGAATCCATTGCTCGGTTACCCTTCCCAAATCAGCCTTGTATCAGGTTTCTGTTCGTCAATACGTCAAGTTTGCTAATGGCTTCTTTCAGATTCAGGGTCGCCCCTGACACCCTTACCAATCGCTAATGTCTCCTATCAACTCGGCACATACAGAGACTTACACTCTGCCAGTTTACTATCATGCCCGCCATACCAAAAACGGGGTTCTATTTTTTTAGAACCCCGTTTTCAACTCAAATCTCATCACTTTTCAATTCTCTAAATCTTTAATCCGAATATTCCGGAACTTCAGTTCTGAACCATGTCCCAGAAATCCGATATATCCTTGTTCATTTTTCAAACCTGGATGGTTTTTACCATCAATAGTACCGCTTTTGCTGGCTTCAACTATATCTCCGTCCAGAATAACTGTTCCATTCAGTGTAATTTTAATTCTTGAACCCTGAACTACTACTTCTTGATCATTCCATTCACCCACTGGTTTTAAATACCCGCGTTTTGCAGGAATAACCCCATAAACCGAACCATGATACTGGTATTCATGCAGATTGGCATAGATGGGAGCAGTATTGTCCAGAATCTGCAATTCCATTCCCTGGTAAGCTGCATCACCTTTTAGCGTTGCCCGGATTCCCAGACCGTTGTTGGCACCCGGTGTAAGCTTAAATTCAAACCTGAATATAAAATCGCGGTATTCTTTGTCGGTGAATAGGTTTCCATGCCCGCCGCGCTCCGGTTGCACTACCAGTTCACCGTTTTGAGCAAAATAGTCGATTTTATTGCCCTGCCAACCATCCAGGTTTATACCATTAAATAATGATATAAAACCATTAGCCTTTTCTTCTTCCGAGAGACCGATATCGTTGGTGTTGATTTCTTTTACGTAAATATCGCGGAATGCCAGTTCATTGCCATGTGCTTGCAGTTCAATGGTTCCTTCTTCAAATATGGGAATGCTCCGGTCCCAGTAATTGTCCATGCGCACATTGTCAACAACCAGTTCACCGTTAAGGTAAACCGTTACATTTTCGCCAATCATTTTAATACGGAAGGTGTTCCATTCCCCAACCGGATTGTCGGCAACTTTCAATGGATCACGTACATTATTCTGATCATTGTTGTATAAACCACCCGAACCCACCTGAGCGCCGGCTTCCAGGTGCGAGGTATCCCAGATTTGCACCTGCGGTGTTCCCCTCAAATAAATTCCGCTATCCCCATTTTTGGTAATTCTCCAGTCAACAATCAGCTCAAAATCTTTGTATTTTTTAACTGAGACAAGGTTCGCGCCGTTTCCGTTAAAAATAATCTGCCCGTCTTTTACATTCCAGTTCTCCATCATCTTCTTATTGGCTTCCTCCTGCGCTCTGGCACGTTCTGCATCAGTCAGCCGGGCAATTTTTGTGGGATTTCCATCCAGCAGCAACCCCTGCCAACCATCGAGATTTTTCCCGTTAAACATGGAAACATACCCTTCTTCCTCTGGCATTTGGGCCAGGTAATTATTAATATTGATAATGTCGTAATCGCTCTCTTCGCCACTTAAAACCGAAACAACACTTTCGAGCATATTTCGTACATTTTTGCCTGAAAAACTGTTTTTCCCATCGGAATCAGGCAGTGCAACGCGCATGATGGCCCGGGCGGCAGTTTGCTGAAGTTCCTTATCATCCAAAAACTGTTCGAGGTAAACCAGCGAAAGAAATGTTTTCAGGTTCCCAATGGCATTGATTACCTGCCGTTGTTCGTTTACATTGGAGGCTAACGGCATAATTTTCCGGTATTGCAACAGCTTCTGTTCACCGGGTAAACTAGCTGAGCGCACCTGACGGACGAAGTTTAAAACAGCTTTGGATCGAAAATCGCTGGCAGATTTTTCTGCAACCTCGTAAAGCGAAGCAGCGGCTGAGTAATCATTCCAGCTGGTTAGCGCTTCAAAAGCAGTTTCTTTCAGACTACCGGTTGAATTGTTAAAATAACCGGTTACTGTTTGCAAAGCCACATCACCACCAATTTCTGGAAGAATAGCCAGAATCCGTTCTTTTTTGTTTGTAGTTTTTAGTGCCTGAAGCAGTTTCCCTTTTTCAGTTTTTTCAGCTTCTACCTCTTTTACAGCTGTCACAATAGCCTGTTGCACTTGTTGCACTTCGTTGTCATTTTCAGCATTCAACAACAATAGTATCAATGCATCAAGATTTTGTCCGGTAGAAATATTTTTCAGGGCTTCAAAAGCTGAATTTTTTTCTTCTTGGTTTTGAGAATTTGTAACTGCAAGTATGTCATTGAAGTATTCATTTCCCGATTTTGATGCAACCAGGTCAATAAATGCGGCTTTTGTTGTTCCCGATGTACTTTTCATTCGATCAGCTACAGGCTCCAGATGCTTCTGGTCGATTAACTGCACCAAAGCTGTTTTTGAAGCTGCAAGATCGGTTCCTTTTTCCATGTGGTTCAGCAACACAGGAACAGCTTCTTTCCCCTGTAACCGTGTCAATGCTTCAATAGCATTTTCCCGAACCTCGGGTAAGGCATCACTCAGGCTGCCGGCAATGAGACTGACAGCAAGTTTGTCGCCTCTGCGGCCCAGCATATCAATAATTTCAGCCTTTTTTTCACCTGATACTGTTTCTGCTTTGTTGATCCACTGCCTTGTGGCGGCAACACCTCCAATTTTTTCCGCAATGTTTAATACTCCAGTCCTGAATTCTTTGTTATTGCTGTCAACTGCTTTCAGCAACATCGGGACAGCATCATAACCAAAATGACTGGAATAAGCCGATAGTGCTTTTGTATAATTGTGCAGTTTCCCGTCTGTCTGGTTTGCTTTCATAACCGCTTTCAGGGCTTTCCGGCTAAGTTTGGTTTCCCCCTTTTCGGCCAATCGGCTGGCATAATTCACAAATGCTTCGGCAGCGTGAGTAGGTTCATAATTAAAATCTACAGCCTTTGCTGCTTTCAGCAACATTTTATAGGACTTAGGGTTCCCAAAATCAGACAGTGCTCCGAGTGCTACTTTACGTAAATTAATATTTTCTGATTCTGCTGCAACATTCATTGTCCTAAAAGCCGGTTCGTAATCAAGTTCACCCAAAGCTTTGATTATGGTAATTTTCCCTTCTTCGCCGGCTTTCGGAAAATTTTCGAACAATGCCATAGCCGCGTTTTCTGAACCAATGGCAACCAGAGTTTGAGCAACCGGCTCGGTGAGTTCTTTGTTGCCCAGGTATTTTTTAATGGCATTCACCGATTTTTCCCTTCCCACCAGATTCAACTGGTTCAGCAAAAAGGTTCTCACTTCAGTATCAACTTGTGTTTCAAGTGCAGCCAATAAACCATTTTCCACCAGCTGGCGGGTATCTTCTTTCCCAAAACTGCTGGTATAACGAGCCAGACTATTTAAGGCAAATCGTACTGCTGTATCATCACCCACCCCGGCAGGAGTGAGGAATTGTGTCAATTTATCAAATCCCTGTGGACCCAAATCAATCAGTTCATTTAAAACGCGATCGCGCTGAACCAGATCGCTGGTGGGCATCTGGGCAAGAGCGTCTGCTACTTTGGTATCCAGTGTTCTTCTGTCCTGTGCAAAAGTTACCGTGGCAAATAAAGCCAGAAACAAGATGGCTAAATAGGGAACTATTCTATTCTTCATTTTTATTCTTTCTATATTCGTTAATATCCTGGTTTATCAAATTGTCCACGGAGCACGCATGGGCTGGTTAACCAACCGGTTCGCACCCTCATCATCAACAAACTGAAGTTTATCGGGGTCGAAATTTAACGTACGGCCCAGCCTCACAGCAATGATTCCCAGGTTCACCAGAGTGGCTGACCAGAATCCGTTGGTTTCGTTTAAAGCAAACTTCTTCCGGGTTTTTACGGATTCGGAGAAAACAGAAATCTGCGGCTCCGGATCGGGAAGTGTTTTCAGGAACGATTGCAGGTTTGGAATATCGGAACGGAAACCCCTGAAAATTTTCCCATTGGGTCCTTCGATGTATGCTGCGTCTTTGTCTTTGTTTTCACCATCGAGAATAATCTGACAACCGTCGGCATAAGTATAGGTAATTCTCCTCCATGAACCCACTGCATCGTAGTGTTGCTGTGGTGCATCCACTTCAATTTTCACCGGTGCAGTGTCGTCTTTTCCAAGCATGTATTGCACCGGGTCGAGGTAGTGCTGCCCCATATCGCCCAGTCCGCCGCCATCATAATCCCAATAGCCACGGAATTTGGAATGTACTCTCTCCGGATTGTATGGCCTGTACGGAGCAGGTCCGAGCCACATGTCGTAGTCAAGATTTTCTGGTACCGACATGGGTTTCAGGTTGTGTTCACCACTCCAGAAGAACTTCCAGTCGTAACCGGTTATTCCGCTCACAGTAAATTTTAACGGCCAACCGAGAATACCACTGTCAATCACTTTTTTTAGCGGTTTTACGTCGGTGCCAAGTCCGTAAAAATTGTCCTTAAACCTGAACCAGGTGTTCAGCCGGAATATCCGCCCGTGGGCATTCACAGCTTCCATTACTTTTTTACCTTCACCAATGGTACGGGTCATGGGTTTTTCGCACCAAATATCTTTTCCGGCTTTGGCTGCCTCAACCGACATTATTCCATGCCAGTGCGGAGGAGTGGCGATGTGAACGATATCCACATCAGGCAACTGAATCAGCTCCCTAAAATCGTTAAAGATTTTCACATCGTAATCGATCATGCTTTTGGCACGTTCAAGGTGAAGGTGATCCACATCGCAAATAGCCACCACACGGGTGCCTTCGTATGGAATATGTCCCCGGCCCATGCCACCTACGCCAATTATGCCTTTGGTCAACTGGTCCGAGGGGGCAATAAAACCGTTACCACCCAGCACATGCCTCGGAACAATGGTTAAACCTGCCCCGGCTACCAGCGCACTTTTTAAAAATCTTCTTCGTGAAGTTGGATTTTTCCTATTCATGATTTTTCCTATTTAAATATTGAACCCACCCTCTCTCGTATACGAATAATCCGGTGAGCATTTGCTTTGACAATGATCTGACATCATCTTTGGCTACTTGATCCATAACAGAAAAAGCATTCCAGATAGATGACAACACTTCCTGCTGTTTCCTTATCAAAAATTCTGGAAAATAACTTTTTTTCTTAATAAAATTTCAAAGATAATATTTACTTTTTAAAAAATTGAAGAACATAAACGACAAAAATTGTTTAACCATCCTAATACGATCAATCTCTTTTGCCTGAGATTAATCAACTGTTTTCATTGCACTCTTTACATCTTGCAGTAGCAGTGGAACTTTCTGATAGGGATCTCCTGCTCCCAGTGTTTCGATTGGAAGATATCCACGATAACCGGCTGTTTGTATGATTTTGAACAATTTTTTAAAATCGGTAGGAGTCTCCCGGCCATCAACCCATACATTTTCCTTTATCTGCCAGGTAATGGCATGGGAAATATTTTTTTCAATTTCTTCATATGGATCGTGTTGTTGATAACTGCCTATATCGAGATTCAATCCCAACCATTCAGAATCCACCATTTCGAAAAGGCGTTCAACATCAGCTGCTGTTTTTAAAAAATCATTATGATTTTGTATGGCAATGATCACTCCATGGTCTTTACCGATAGCGCAACAGGTACGAAGATCATTTGCCATCCACTCGAAAACCTGGTCTCGTGAGTAGCCCTCGTGTGGATTGTTCCCGGCAAAAACTCTCAAATTGGGTGTTCCCAATTTTTCCGCCACTTCTACCCATTGTCTGATCAGCTCAATATCAGCCTGACGGGAACGAGGATCCGGATTGGCAAAATCGTTCCGGATACCGGTTCCACTTATATCAAGTCCTAAAAGAAAAGCTTCTCTTTTGAATGCATAAATGTATGCAGAAGATGGAGGGGCCGGATAGCCGGGAAAGTAATATCCGGTAGGATCGATGGCGTCAAAATTGTATCGTGCACAAAAATGGAGCAAATCAAAAAGGTCAATTTTTCCCTCTCTCAACAAGGTGTTAAAGGAGTATACATTTAAACTCAATTTGAATTTATGAGAATACTCTTCCTGCCTTTCAGTGAGCTCCGGTACCGAAAATGATAACGCCGGTATTATGGGGGCCAGGACTAAATTTTTTAAAAACCGGCGACGCGATTTATTTCTGTCCATAATTTGTTAAATTTTTAATTAAAAATGCTTTTCAATCATCTTATATAAAAAGATATATTGTTATCCGGTAAAACAATTAACCTCTAGGATTTTGAAAATCCAACAGGGGATGTCTAATTTTAAGTTACGACACAAAAGACAGACCTGAGTAAAAATAAGAATTTTAACTGACAACCGACAACTAACCAGTTAATAAAGTTCGTTGAAAAAACGAAATAAGAATCTAGCCAGCCAAGCCGATGCTGACTGGGATTTTAAAATGCTTCCCGAGTAGAACCATATTGTTATGCTCATTGGTGATATGAAAAAAGCAAATTATTCAAAATTGTATCCCGGGCAAATACAGGATAAACCTGGAAAAAATTTTATAGTTCAATTGTTTGCTAATTTGGCAGAAATTGACGATTATTGAGACTTATATGCAACACACTGATCTGAAAAGGTTAATCGCAGCGTTCCTAACTATTAATATTTAGAATCATGCTTCCATTTATCCGATTTATCTCACTTTTTTTATTTGCAGCACAAATTATAGCCTGTTCACCAAAAGGTAAATCACGATTCGTCGAGTTTTCAGGCGAGTCAACACAGCAAAAATGGGCAGTGAAAGATCTGAACCCAGACTTGCCATCTGACTGGTCAACTTATAATTACCTGACGTTCAAGCTAAAAGCGTCTTCAACACAACATTTCTACCTGAACCTCTACGATGCTGAGGGGATCAGAAGATTAAGTGTCCATCCTTTCCAGAATGCGTGGGTGCGAACATCCATTCCTTTGATACATTTTCAAAAAAGAAATGTTATCGGACATGACATGGCGGCTATTGCAAAAACTGCATTACCTGGACTGTGGATCGGATTCTCCGGTATGGTGGGAACTATCAACCAGGTTGATTCGATTGGAGTACACATGAATTTGCCCATTAATGCTCCAACGCTCGAAATTTGCGATATCAGTTTAACCATGGAACCCCGCGATTCCATTCTGTCACCTCTGCCTGTAGTGGATAAGTTTGGACAATGGGTCGCTGACGAGTGGGAAGGAAAGACACAGTCGATGCAGGATCTGAAGTCTATATGGGTACGGGAGGAAAGCTCACTGATCCCGGGTGATTTTAATCACTCAAAATATGGCGGATACCTCGACACGAAAGCTGAAGCTACAGGGTTCTTCCGGGTTGAAAAAATTGACGGGAAATGGTGGTTTGTTGACCCGGAAGGACATCTGTTCTTTTCGGTGGGCAGCACAGGCATAAGAACGGGTAATGCATTCCCACGGATTCAGGGGCGTGAGTATATTTATGACACCCTGCCTCCTGATAATCATACAAAGAATACTTCTCAGGGTGTCAGTTCCTCTTTTTATGACTGGAACCTTCAACGGAGGTTTGGCGACAATTGGTATCAGGAATGGATGGAACTGACTGTGCGCCGAATGAATGCCTGGGGTTTGAATACGGTTGCCAACTGGTCGGATGAAAACCTGGGACGACTGAAGGGTAAACCATATGTGGCGACACTGAGAGGTTGGGAGTTTAACCCGAATACCATGGGAATGCCGGATGTATATGATCCGGGGTATGCAGACAGAATAGAAGAGGCTGCCAGGAAACAATGCGTGTACCTGAAAAATGATCCTTATCTCCTGGGCTATTTTGTCGGGAATGAGCCTCCATGGCCCGGAAGAGAACAGGATCTGGTCAATATCATTCTGGAAAATGAAGATACTCCAATGAAGGCAGCATTGAAAGAATACCTGAAAGAAGAGGATACTCCGGAACGGAGAAAAGACTTTGTATATGAAACCTATATACTTTTTATCACTACTGTCAATAAAGCAATCAAAAAATATGATCCGAATCACCTGAATCTTGGCCTCCGGTTTGGAGGAAATCCATCGGATGATATCATCAAAGCTTCAGCATCGGTAGGATTTGATGTGTTCAGTCTGAATATTTACGGCTACTCTACCTACAAAGATCGATTGGAAAGGATCGACCATTATACCGGACTTCCGATCATTATCGGAGAATTCCACTTTGGTACCCCGGGCAGGGGACTGGCGCCGGGACTGGCACAAACCCTTAATCAGAAAGAGCGTGGCGTAGCCTACCGGTATTATGTGGAAAATGCTGCAGCACATCCCTCCCTGGTGGGCACACATTGGTTCCAGTGGTGGGATCAGCCGTCCACCGGCCGTTTCGACGGGGAAAATTATAATATTGGTTTTGTGAGTATTATCGATGTACCTTATGAAGAGCTTGTTGTGGCAGCAAAAGAAACACACCTCAGGATTAAGGACATCCATTCAGGAAAAGTGAAACCAACAAACCTTAAGGCAAAAGTTCAATAAATGGACAAAGCTCTGTTAAACCTTGTGTTTAATAAAGGTTCCGTTATCTAATTCTTCAAAAGCAAGTTGCAACTCCTTACGGGTATTCATCACTATTGGACCTCCCCATGCAACGGCTTCCCGGAGAGGCTTTGCCGCCAACAGTACAAACCTCGCTCCCTGATCTCCGGACCGGACAACAACAGTATCGTTTGCTTCAGCATTATTATCTGTTGAAGAAAACAAAACCGCACACGATTTATTTTCATAATCAGAAAGCTCATTGTCAACGGCAAGGGTTCCATCTAATAAATAGATAAATAACGTCTCATCATTCGCAGTCTCTGCATAATCCCATGTGCTGTCAGGAGCCAAATCGATATCCAGGTATTTTACCTTTATATATTTCCCTTCAAAAACACCCTTTTTACCTTTGTAAGTACCTGCCAATATTCTGACTATCGCATTTTCTTCTTCTACCATTGTAATCTTGTCCTGAGTAATGTCGCCGTATGCCGGGATTGTCATTTTATCCTTTGCCGGCAAATTAACCCAAAGCTGACATCCCAGCATTCTTTCAGATGCTTTTGGCATTTCCTGATGTATAATGCCTGATCCGGCCGTCATCCATTGGCATTCATTATCATGGATCGTTCCTTTATTTCCAAGACTGTCACCGTGTTCCACATTACCTTTAATCAGATAAGTTATCGTTTCAATCCCTCGGTGTGGGTGCCACGGAAACCCTTTGATATAGTCTTTTGGGTCTGTTGAATCAAAACCATCGAGCATTAAAAACGGATCAAAATCCTTTATGTTTTTTGTGCCCAGCACCCTTTGTAAATGTACACCGGCACCATCCATTGCATGCTGTCCCCTGATTATCTGTGTTGCTATTCTTTTTCTCATAATATTTATTTGCCTATTAATAGTCCCAAAATTATTACACTCTTTTTTAGTATCGGAGCTAAATGAAATGTAATCCAAAGCTACACAATATTTCAAAACTCCTGCACATGGTCATCCCTAACTTTTTTTATACCTCTGTTTTAAAATTTTCATTGGATATTCTCAAAATTATTTTCTATCATTGCACTGGGGAGATTAATTATTGCTCACCTAAGGAACACAGATAATTCAGCAATTATTCAGGGTGTAAACTTTTTTTTTAATGAATTCATCAGGTTAATTTCTGAGAAAAGAAAACTTTTTTAAAGAAGACTCGTTTTAATAGTGTAAATCAATTAACAAAAGAATATGAAAACAATAAAAATTTTTACGTTACTATTCATTGCCACAATGCTGATTTCATCATGCAAAAAAGATGATGATGGAGTGCCCAGGCAAATGACCAATACTTATGAATTCAAACAAGAGATCAGAGGCTCAGAACAGGTTTTAGGAACGCTTCCTGCACAGGTGCTTAAGTTGTCAGATATAATTGGGGCTGACCCGGCTGAAAATTTTCAACATGCAGAAATGCAACTGGCAAACAGTTATCTTAAAATATCAGGATTAAGTCAGATTGAATTACCTGGGGAACAACCCGTCGTGTTGAAAGATTTCACCATCAAGGTAGGAACACATCAGGGAGTCAATTTGGGGGATTGCAGCACCGATCCACAGACCGTAAATGAATTTCTTTCCGATGCTCCGCAATCCACTAACCAAGTAGTCGCTCTTATTGAAACAATTTTCAACGATCTTACTTCCGGAAATAGAAGTACATCAATATCTGTTTCATTTACTCCTAACGTGAGTTTAGTGCCTGCGGACAATGTTCAGCTTATCATTTCCATTGGAGGCACATACCATTATTTAGAATTTGAGTAAGTTGTTTGGTTGCTGGATTAACATTGGTTATCAATAGTAAAAAAGCTCCTGTTTAGCAGGAGCTTTTTTATTGCGTCACATTAAAAAGCAGCGATGCAAAATATGTAGCCAGTAAACCTTCAGATCAGTATTTTTGTATTAAAAGGCAAATTTCTAATCAGAGATAAAAAAAATACTTTGTGATACTTAGAGACTGTTTTAAATTTATCCATATATTCTATTTTGCGTCTTTTTCACTCATACTGCTGCAAAATTTCCTTAAATAGCTATGGCTATTCGCGTCAATTTTGCCTTGTCTGAGCAAAAAACAGATCAAAATATTTCTAAAAAACAAAATCAAAACAGTCTCTTAAAATTTTTTTCAACGATCGTTTTTTGTAAATTTGCTTTGAGAATTAAGAAAATCTGCCCAATATTGCAGAAAAGTGTATTACTTAATTATTGGCACAAATGAAAAATTTCAAAAACATCTTTTCCCTGCTTGCTTTTTCTCTGCTTTTTGGTTCTGCCATAATGGCTCAGTCTGTCCGCGATGGTTCGGAAGCAATAGGCAGATGGGATCTGACCATATTTATCGAAGATCAACAGTTAAACAACCTCGGCCTTTTCAGGCACGGATTAATGGATACCGAAGGATTTCCCGGATGGCTTGAGATCACAAAATCAGGTTTTTCCACCCTGACAGGATACTATGTTGGATATGAAGGAAGTGCACGACCCATTTCCCAAATCCACTATTCTGAAGCTGATCAGAAATACCATTTTACTATTCCTCCGCAATGGATGGATATTGAAGATATTCATTTCGAATTTTCCTTGAAAAATGATCAGTTGTCCGGTTTTAAAATGCTAAAAGGGAATAAGCTGAGCTGGACTGGTGTCAGGGCTCCGAGTCTCGTGAGAGATGAACCACCGGTTTGGGGAAATCCCATTAACCTGCTAGACGATAATCTTTCGCGATGGGTGATCCCAGGGAAAAACAAATTCCGTATGGTGAACGGGGTATTGGTGAATAGTGAAGCCGGAGGAAACCTGGTTACGAAAGAAAAATTTGAAGATTTCAAACTGAGCGTTGAATTCCGGTATCCTGAAGGGAGTAACAGTGGAATTTATCTGCGCGGCCGTTACGAACTTCAAATTATGGATAATTATGGGGAAGAGATTAACAACGTGATGATTGGTGGTATTTACGGATTTATTGAACCATCGGTCAATGCAGCAAAAAAAGCCGGCGAATGGCAAACCTATGAGATAACACTGGTTGGTCGTCACGTAACTGTTGTACATAATGGGGTTGAAGTCATTTATAACAGGCCAATCCCGGGAATAACAGGCGGAGCCTTAAACAGTAAGGAAGGAGAACCCGGGCCAATCATGATTCAGGGTGATCATGGACCAGTTGAATTCCGGAAATTTGTCATTACCCCGTCATTCCGTTGATTCGTCCAAATTAACACGAACTTATTGCCTTATAACTCATTATACTCATTTGGGTTTCATTTTTTGGAGTTTTGACATCATCAAACCTTTCCGCAAAATATGGCACAGAAAGAGATCAAGTATCCACATGAGGATTTCTACATCATTGCGAGGGATTGCTTTTTCATTTTTTTTACTATTTTTACGATTGGTTAAACAAGCTCAGGAACACTGCATCAAAAACCTCGTGATCATCAGCATTTAACACTACCTGAAAAACAGATAAATAATAACTCCTGGTTGACAAAAGTGATTTTTATTCGGACAAGTAGCATTTAATTTTGAAAATATATGTATTGGGAAAAAAATTATGAAACGCTTTCTAAAAATGAATTAACAGATCTCCAGATTGACCGATTCAACACGACATTAAAGTATGCTGCCCAATCATCTTTTTATGGAAATTTATTACAAAAGTTAGGAATATCTCCAGGGGATATTTCTGATATCAGACAAATTCAGGATTTCCCTTTTACCACGAAACAAGATCTTCGGAATAATTTTCCTTATGGTTTTTTAACCTTACCGAAAAAAGAGTTGATCCGTCTGCATAGTTCCAGTGGGACGACCGGTAATCCGACTGTTATTTTCCATAACAGGCATGACATCGACTCCTGGGCTAACCTGATGGCCCGTTCACTGTATTGTGCCGGAATAAGGGAAACAGATGTCTTTCAGAATATTTGTGGATACGGGTTATTCACCGGAGGTTTGGGATTTCAATATGGGATAGAAAAATTGGGTGCCCTGAGCATTCCTGCCGGTGCAGGAAATAGTTTACGTCAGATAAAATTAATGCAGGACTACGGCACTACTGTGGCTCATGCCATACCAAGCTACCTGGGTCGTCTGCATGAAGTTTTTGAGATGCATGGATTAACACCGCAAAAAGATACCCTTTTGAGAACACTGGTTATTGGTGCAGAACCTCACACAGAAGAGCAAAGAAAACGTATCGAAGATTTGTTCGGCGTAAAAGCTTATAATTCTTTTGGACTATCCGAAATGAATGGACCAGGTGTAGCTTTTGAATGTATCTACCAAAATGGTTTGCACATTTGGGAAGATGCCTATTATGTTGAAATTGTTGATCCCGACACCTTACAACCACTGCCCGATGGGGAATACGGAGAACTGGTCATGACAACGCTCAATCGACAGGCCATGCCATTGATCAGGTACCGAACACGGGACATCACCCGCATCATTCCAGGAAAATGTAAATGTGGACGAACACACAGAAGAATTGATCGAATTACCGGTAGGACCGATGATATGTTCATCATTAAAGGATGCAACATCTTCCCCATGCAAATAGAGGGAATCCTGCTCAAAATCCCGGAAGTCGGCTCAAATTATTTAATCAACCTGGAGACCATAAATGATGTTGATGAAATGGTTGTTTCTGTGGAAGTAAAAAAAGAGTGGTTCAAAGGAGATATTCATAAACTGGATTTACTAACCAAACAGATAACCTCCATGATAAGAGATGAAGTACTTGCAAAACCCATCGTAAAACTTGTGGAGATGGGGTCACTTCCTCAACAGGAAGGGAAAGCGGTCAGGGTTTTGGATAACCGCAAAAACGGAATCTGACATTTTTTAGAAAGGCTTCTGTTGTTTACAATCGGAATTCAATTAAAATTAAAAATATGGCATACGAAGTTTCCATCTTTCTTGAAAATAAAATTGGTCATTTTGAACGGATTACCCACATATTAAAAGAAAACAATATCAATATCCGTTCCATGGCGCTGAATAACACCTCCAATGGCTGGGGTATTCTTGACCTGCTGGTAAATAGTCCGGAGAAAGCATACAATGCACTGGCCGACAAAGGAGTATCCGTTGCACTACGTGAAATTATTGCACTTGAAATGAAAGATGTTACAGGAGGCCTGGATGATCTGCTCCTAAAAGTATCGAAGGCTAACGTAAATTTCGATAATGCTTACGGAAGAATTATCCAGGAAAACAAAGCAGCTATTCTTGTCATTGATGTCCAGGATGTGGAAGATTCCAAAAAGAAGCTGCAGGAAGCCGGCATTCAAATGTTGGATGATAAAAATGTATATGGGATAGAATAGCTGGGATATTTATTCTTCATGGAATTTTTTTTGATCCCGGAAGAAGCATATGAACCATGAAGCAGTTCAATGGATATGGGACTTCTGAAATAATAATTCTTTCACCCTAAAAATTACTGTATTCATTTTTAATTCTTTTATCAATTTTGGTATGTTTGTACACAAACAAAAAATGTAAAAGCAACGATATGAAGAATCTGATAGTAACCGTACTGGTTTTTATACAATTTTATTCATTTGCACAAACCACCGATGAGAATTGGAGGGTGTTACCTGTTCGATCACAAATAGAATACCAGCAGGGAAGTTTTGGCGGGGCAGGAGAACAACATCCCCACTCCTTTGCACGATGTTATCAGCATCCCGAGTACATCTATTTGTCACAAGATGTTGCCGGAACGTGGCGCAGTATCGACAACGGTGATACCTGGGAAAAAAATTGGGATATTGGATTATTCCTTCCATATGGACAGTCGATTGAGGTGGATCCGGTCAATCCTGACATCGTTCTTGTCATTTTAGACGATTCCTATAACTACCGCGCCACACAATACCAGGGAGTCTATCGCTCAGAAAACGGAGGAAAAAACTGGAAACTGGTACTTCAAACACCAACGGCTATCAACCGGATTTACAGGCATAACCTGGAGTTCGACAGGACCAAAATGAATGGAAACGAACCGGTCAAAACCTGGTACGCTGCCATGGTAAACAACGGATTATTCCGTTCCGACGATGGCGGGAAAACCTGGTCGTCCAAACCTGTTAGTTCTCTCCAGGGACACGATAAGCTCTATCAGGTGAGAACACACCCTACTGATAGTCAGAAAGTATATGTAGCCTCTTCACTGGGATTATTCCTAAGCACAAAAAGAGGAGAAGAACTGGCACGTGTTGAAGCGCTGCCTGTAGATGTATCATCGATAGACATCAACCCAAACAATCCGGATAGTATTTTTGCCACGGTACCCGGGAATGGCTTGTATCTTTCTAAAGATGGCGGTACCACCTTCAGCAGTATCAGATCACACAGCGCTGTGCGCCTCCATATGAATCCCGGATTCCCCGAAGAGATATACCTGGTGGGAAACAGCAAGAACTCTGTTGTCAGCCACAATGGTGGAGCAACCTGGTCAGCTCTGCCCGTTGTTACAACATTCCCCGGATTAGGCCGCGAAACGGGCTGGCGCCGGTGGATCGACGGGAACTTGTCAGGAATAGTTCCTAACCCTAAGAATAAGGATGAAGCCGTTTTCTTTTCACGTTCCACCTTGTTCAAAACCGTAAACGGGGCAAAATCAATCGAAGAAAGTGCCACCGGCTGGACTGGAAATGCCTGGAGCTGGACCGACAATTCTGCTGCTTTTCACCCACTGTATCCGGATACATTTGCATTTTTCTGCAACGATATCGGAACGCGGGTCACAACCACCGGTGGAAACTGGTTCCATGAAAGCACCAACTCCGAATCAGGACAATGGTATCCCGATAAAATTGAATGGTACGGAACTTATGCAGGTGACTTCCAGCCAATTCCTAAATCGGGAGTCATGGTAGCAGCCATTGGCGCCTATTTTAAAACCCAGCTCATGCGTACCGAAAACCTGGGGCAAACCTGGAAGCTGGTTACCGAAGGAGCGGAAATGAAAAATACGAACCTCCTGGTCAGGTTCCATCCCACCGAACCCAATATTGTATATGCAGGGAACAAGTATTCAACCGATGCCGGAAAAACATTCCAGCTGTTCCCTTTCCCGAAAAATTACGAAGATCCTTATTTTGCAGGCATGTGCGATGCTTATCCCGATGTGATTTATGCTCTGGATAAAAATTGCTCAGTGATTCTGCGCTCGTGCGACCGCGGTCAACATTGGGAGGAATACTCAAAGCCCGGCTGGAGGTTCCGGTTTTTCGACTCGCTGCCGACATTTGCTGCCGACCCAATTGATCCATATAAAGTTTACACCCTCGACAGTAAACACGACCTGGCCGTTTTTAACGGACAAAAATGGACCAGTTTTAACGTGCTACCCAAAATGATCAACGATGCATCCTATAATTATATCAGAAATGTAACCGTCGATCCCAATAATCCGGATATTATTTATGCAGGGAGTTTTGCAGGGGGAGGACCCATGGTTATGCGAACCCTCGACGGGGGCAAAACATGGAAAGACATTTCGGAAAACCTCTCGAGAAATGGCGGCGCTTTAAAGGTTAATCATCACACTGGAGAATTGTACCGGGGCAGCTGCTTTGGAACCTGGATTTATCCTGCACCATACAGCGAAGTGCCAACGCCTGAAATACCTGAATATAAAACAGGCCTGGAAATCACGCCCGATACAATTGTTATGGCTTTGGAAGAGACAAAGGCATTAAGCGCCGAAATATTCACGCTTTGTGACTATCAGTATCAGATTGACTGGTCATCATCCGATACCACTGTGGCAAAAGTGAGCAGTGCAGGAACGGTTACGGCTGTTGGCAATGGCAACTGTATCGTTACGGCACAGGTATCCGGCGGCATTTACACCGCTGAATGTATTGTAACTGTCGACTCAACAGATACATCAGCTCCACTGATCCCCACATTCGACTTTCAGGCATTCACCGATCCCAATAACCGGCTGCAGATTATCTTCTCCAATCCGATGCAGGTGTATGAAGTTTCTCTCTTTAACCTGACAGGGACAAAAGTACTGACTCGGTCATTCAACGAGTATTCCTTTACACATCAAGAGGAAATCAACCTATCTGAACTGGCAAATGGAATCTATATTGTAAGCGTGTCAACAAAAAATGGAATCTCTGCAAAAAAGATAGTGAAACACTGATCCCATATTCTGTTGTAATCAGTAAAAACGGTACAGGTATTGCACGATTAAATCCTATTCGAAAAAATATCCGGGTGTATTTCGGCAGAATTTTAATGCCTTATCATGCTCGCATATGGCAAACATGTTATGATCGCTTCATCATCCTGTAAACGGATGTTCTGAACGGTATTTAACAAACGTTCACGGATATCCTTTGATTTTACAATGTAATCGTATGCACCGTGTTTCAATAGTTCCACCACGACTTCTATCTCGCTTTGCTCTGAAATCAGGATGACCTGGATCTCTTCATTTTCAGCCTTGATTCGCCCGGCCGCTCCCATTTAGGCACCCCTTACTACCGGTTTAAAAATAAATCCGTTAAAGTTACCGTTCGGATTGCCTCTGATGATAAACGACCGGCTGACGTCAAAGTCAAGCAATACATCCGCAGTCTGTCCTTCATCAATATAAATCCCCGGATTAATTTTGATTTTGAGTCCGCTCGATGATCCACTCGGTATTTTCAAATCATGACGGGAACCATTCTTTAGAAATACAGTGGCATCCGTCACATGAAGCCTTACCATATCATAATACCCGGCTTCAAGGTCTGCCGATCCCATATGCTCTGTAATTCCGTTGGTCAGTTGAAGCAGGTCGAAATCCATTTCCCCTTCTGAAATCACAATGAAAGAATCGGCCTCTTCATCCATTCCCGCCCCGGATGTCTGTCTTATCTCCACCCTGTCAATGGTAACAAAAGCACTGCTGATAAGATCTATCGGGTAGGGTGCATCCGTAAGCAGTATATTGATCCTTGCCTTTCCGGAAGTGATCGCGGGTTCGTCCTCATTGTTGCAGCTAAAAAACAGCAAACTTAAAATAAGAGCTGGCAATAATAATTTCATTTTCTGCATAACTTTCTATTTTTAAATGAAACATTTCACACTATCGGGCACAGGAGTGCAAAAGTTGTACAATTTGTGCTGAAAAATCATAAAAAACACAAACACAGAAATTTACACAGGACCAATGAATGACGGATTTTTTCAAAATGAGAATGGCACTATCATATGGATAATGAATAGCCGCGGAATAAACAGGAAAAGAATACGAGGTTACTGAATGCTTTTTTATTATATTTACAATCCTGGCAGAACCTCTTTTTTGAACCAGTGAAAAAATGTAAACCATAAAAAATCTGACAATGCGACTCACCATTTCTTTACTGTGCATGGCAGTGTTGCTGATCTCAAACAGCGCGATGGGCCAAAAAAATTACCCGCCCCAAATAGATTGTTCCAAAATGGTCACCTATAAACAGGTTGGTGATGTGGAACTCAACTTA
>JAQVON010000127.1 GCA_028702595.1 Mariniphaga sp.
GTAGTCCCACCAGGAATCGAACCTGGATCTACAGTTTAGGAAACTGCTATTCTATCCGTTGAACTATGGGACCATTTTTATGGATCGCAAAAGTAGGTAAAAACCTTTTGCCCGACAAGAGAACAGAGAAAATATAAGAGATAAAATATGCTGTAAATTAAAATAAAAGTTAAAATATAAAGTTATCTATTGAATTTTTTTAACTTTGATGCTGTAAAACATGTTGAGAGTAGTATATGTTAAATTCAGTGATGGGGATAAAAGATATTCTTGAAAATTCAAACTCGATTTTCTACCTGTTAACCCGGGAGGAAAAGGAGGAGTTGGAGCAGTATATTTCCTTGGCACATTATAAAAAAAATGAGTTTGTGTTTAAGGAAGGAGATAAGCCCAATGGATTTATGATGCTTGTTCACGGGAAGGTGAAAATTTTCAAGGAAGGTGTAGGTGGCAGGGAGCAGATTATCCGTATGGCTAAACCGTTAGGAATAATTGGATACAGAGCACTATTTGCCGATGAAAATCACATAGCTTCTGCTGTAACCATTGAAGAATCTCTTATTTGTAGTGTTAGTGCTGAGTTTATTCAGCGCAGAGCTTTAAAGAACAATCATTTCTCCTTTGAGATCATCAAAAAGTTGGCTCAGGAGCTGGGATTTGCCAATGCACGGACAGTTACTCTGACTCAAAAGCACATTCGTGGCCGGCTTGCTGAATCGCTCTTGTTATTGAAAAATAAATATGGATATGAACATGATGGTATTACCCTGAAAGTCTACATGTCGAGGGAAGATATTGCCAACCTTTCAAATATGACCACTTCAAATGCCATACGCACTTTATCTACTTTTGCCAACGAAAAGGTAATTGCCATCGACGGCCGGAAGATAAAAATTTTGGATGCTCACAGGCTCGACAGGATCAGCAAACTGGGATAATCACTCGTGTAAATAAATTCTTTTCACCCGTTGGGAAATACCTGTTAAAATTTCGTACGGTATAGTGCCAGCTTTGTGTGCAATTTCAGTCAGCGGGACATGGGTGCCAAAAAATTCAACCTCATCACCTGGTTGTACCTGAAGGCCGGTAACATCAAGCATGACCATATCCATACAGATATTTCCTGCAATTGCTGCTCTGTTCCCGTTAATAAATGCCTGGCCATTCCCGTTTCCCAGTTTCCGGTCAAGACCGTCGGCATATCCCACAGGGACAATGGCAATTTTTGCATCCCTGGTAATTTTCCCCTTTCTGTTATAGCCTACTGTTTCTCCTTTTATTACTGTCTTAATCTGAGAGATGGTACTCTTAAAGGTGCTGATATTTTGGAGAGGTAAGCCAGTTGTTGATATCCCATATAATCCAATTCCCAGTCTGACCATTTCCATCTGTTTCTCCGGAAAACGTTCGATACCTGCTGAATTCAGAATATGCCTGTAAACCGGATATTTCAGAGCTGCCAGGATCCGGCCGGAGAGTCTTTCAAACCGGTTGATCTGTTCTTGTGTAAAAGCATCAAAAGCAGGATCGTCGCTTGCTGCCAAGTGGGAAAAAACGGACAGAATTTTTATTCGATCGGTTTTTTTTAAATAAGTGAGAAGACTTTCTACCTGTTCAACTGTCTTAAATCCTAATCTGTTCATTCCGGTGTCGAGCTTCAGGTGAACCGGATAGTGCTGTTGAGCCTGGTGAGTCACTGCCTGCTCAAATGATTTCAGGAGCTCTATGCTGTATATATTGGGTTCCAGCCGGTAGTCCATGATATGCTGAAAGCTTTTTTCTTCAGGATTCATGACGATGATGGGAGTTTGGATACCTGCCTGCCGCAACTCCACTCCTTCATCGGTAACGGCTACTGCAAGGTAGTCAGCATGCTGATACTGTAATAATTTAGCTATTTCCACATCCCCGGAGCCATAGGAAAAAGCTTTTACCATCACCATAATTTTTGTGGTGGGTTCCAACAGGTTCCTGAAAATATTCAGGTTATTGATCAGCGCATTCATATCTATTTCCAGTACAGTTTGATGTGCTTTTTGCTGGAGTACTGCAGAAATTTTTTCAAAGGTAAAGATCCTTGCTCCCTTTATTAACAGAATGGAGTTCTTAAAGGGATGATTTGAAAGATTTTTTTCAAAGATATCAGTTGAGAAATAAAACTTCTTTTTCATGGTAAAAGCTCTGGAATGAGCGAAAATTGCAGGTCCAATACCAATCAATTCGTCAATTTCCCATTTTTCCAACAATTGATTTACCTGGTGGTACAGTTCGGTTTGAGGAATGCCGGTTTGTTGAATATCAGACAGGATGACTATTTTTTTCAGGTGCCCTGTTTTTGCCTGTTGCCCCAGTACAGAAAGGGCAATGGAAAAGGAGGCCAGGTCTGAATTATAATAGTCATTGATAAGGAGGCAGTTATTGATACCCTGTTTAATTTCAAGGCGCATGGTAACAGAGGTCAGGTTTTCGAAACGCGACAAAAATTTGGGAGGTTGATCAGATAACGACCATGCACAGGCAAAGCAGTGGCAGGCATTTTCTATGGAAGAGGCATCTGAAAAAGGAATAGAAAAACGGAAGGTTTTTTCTTGAATGGCAGCTGCTATTGAGGTGTTTTTTCCATAATTTTGTTTCGTGAACCGGATAAGTGCAATTTTGTTCTCTGTTGTCCAGCTTATCTCTTTTATTTCATGTTCCCGGCAAAACTGTCGCACCGTGACGGCGGTGTCAGTATCGTCCACACAATATACCAAATATTTAGAATGGGTGAATAGTTGAAGTTTTTCCTCTGTTTTTTGCTTTTTTGTGCTGAAATTTTCCTGATGTGCATCACCGATATTAGTTAATATGCCGGTTTGAGGTTGAATAACAGCAGCCAGATTTCCCATTTCATGGGGTTTGGATATACCCGCTTCAAAAATTCCCAGCGTAAAATGGTTATCCATCAAGATTACGGAAAGAGGAACTCCGATCTGGGAATTATAGCTCTTTGGATTTCTGACTACCTGATATTCTGTATTTAGAATTTCATACAGCCATTCTTTGATAATTGTTTTTCCGTTGCTCCCTGTAATACCAACAACAGGATACTCAAATCTGCTCCGATGCCTGGCAGCCAATTGCTGGAGAGCCGTAGTTGTATTATTTACCAGGATAAATACTGCGGAGGAATAGATAACAGCCGGATCGGATACAATGCATGCATTTAGTCCTTTTTCAATCATGTCGTGGACAAAATGGTGCCCATCGGTTCGTAATCCTTTGAGGGCAATAAAGAGTGATGTAGATTCCCCGTTGTATGTTCGGCTGTCGGTAATTACCTGTTCTATTTCGAAATCAGAAAATCCGTTTGGTAAAAACAGTTTCCCGTTCACGATTTGTGCAATTTCAGAAATATGTCGTTTGATCATGAGTGTTTTTCTCTGACTTGAATAAGCTCAGGACTATTTTTGTGTTTTTAAGTAGCATTTACGGCATAGAGGTTCGTACACATCCTTTTCTCCCAGAAGAACTAGCTGTTCTTTCTCTGAAAACCTGTGTGAGAACTGTGCAATATTTCCACAACGCATACATATGGCATGAACCTTGGTAACATAGTCGGCAACGGCCATTAGCCCGGGCATAGGGCCAAAGGGAACTCCTTTGAAATCCATATCCAGACCGGCAACAATAACCCGGATTCCCATGTTGGCCAGTTTTACAACCACATCAACCAGGTTTTTGTCAAAAAACTGTGCTTCATCAATACCTACAACTTCAACATCACCCGAAAGCAGTAAAATGTTGGAAGAATTATCGACTGGTGTGCTGCGGATTGCGTTTTCGTCGTGCGAGACCAGGGTATTTTCTGCATAACGGACATCCATTGCCGGTTTGAAAATTTCAACTTTCTGACGGGCAAACTGCGCCCGTTTTAACCTGCGTATAAGCTCTTCGGTTTTTCCGGAAAACATGGAGCCTGTAACTACCTCTATGCTGCCCTGATTTCTCTGGCTATATATATCTCTTTCAATAAACATGAAGTGTTCGCTGAATTAGAAATTAAAAATTGTATTTTTACAAAATTAAACTTTAAATACGATAGCCCGAAAGAATGGAGAATAAAAAGCTCGTAAATATTTTACAAAAAGATGTGGAAGAACTCGAGGAGCTGATTGTTGAAATGAAATCAAACCAACAATTTGATGCGCTGTCGTTGGAGATCATGCATACCCGTACAAAGGGCATGCTGCAGTTGTTGCAGATGATTAAATTTCACGAAGTTGTCACGGGTGATAACCTTCAGGAAAAAGAGAAGCCTGGTTTCACATCAATGGGGGTTTCTGAAGGAATTCGATCAGAATCTGCTCCGGATATTCCCAAAGACCAAATCAAAGTGGGAGCAGAGTCTTTCATTCCGGAAAGAAAGGAAAAGACGAAAGCAGCAACGCATGAATTGGATGATGATCCAATATTTACCTCTGGAATGAAGGTTGAGAAGACTGAGTTGAACGGGCAGATTCCGCCTGCTGACTCTCGCTCGGATGACGATATGCTGGTTGAAGACAGCGATTCCAATCCAATTGCTTCCCGGATAGGGGATAGCTTTTTAAAGGGAAGGTCGGTTAACGACATGAAAACCGATCAGCAGAAGCTGGAATTTAAATTGTCCAATCGACCAGTTACTTCCATTCAGTCTGCCATAGGGATCAACGACCGGTTTCAATACATTCGTGAGCTTTTTGATGGAGACAAGTCGCGGTTTGCGGAGGCTGTAAAGGCTCTCGATTCTATGGAAAATATGGAAGATGCAGTGAATTATTTGCGGATCCATTATAAATGGAAAAAGAACGAAACCAGTCTTAAGTTTATTCATCTCGTGAAGCGCAGGTTTTTACATGTTTAGTCCCGGCAAACTCATACTCGTGCCTACTCCTGTTGGTAATCTTGGTGACATCACGTTCCGGGCTGTTGAGGTATTGAAACACAGCGATACGATTTTAGCAGAGGATACCCGGATCTCTTCGCGGCTGATGGATCATTTGGGGATAGAGAAAAAGCTTACCCCCTTTCACAAGTTTAATGAACACAAAACCTTGTCGTTGATTCTTTCCTGGTTGCGTGAGGGCAAACAGGTTGCTTTGGTTTCAGATGCAGGAACACCCGGGATTTCTGATCCCGGATTTTTATTGGTCAGGGCTTGTGTGGAAAACAATATACTGGTGGAGTGTCTTCCCGGAGCAACAGCTTTAATTCCTGCTCTTGCCGTTTCGGGGCTGCCTTCAGATCGTTTTATCTTTGAAGGCTTTTTACCACATAAAAAAGGCAGGCAGAAGAGGTTGCAGGAGCTGGCCGGTGAAGCCCGCACTATGGTTTTTTATGAATCCCCATTCCGATTGGCGAAAACACTGGAGCAGTTCACTACGTCTTTTGAACCGGACCGCCGGGCATGTGTTTGCAGAGAGATTTCAAAATTTTATGAAGAGATTAAAAGAGGAACGGTCACAGAACTATACCATTATTATACA
>JAQVON010000128.1 GCA_028702595.1 Mariniphaga sp.
GCATAACCTGCGGCCTGTTGCATGCTGAGCGGGAAAATCCTAATGCCAAGGTGTTCCGGACAAGTGTCAGGCAAATGGCCGATGAAATGATTGCCATACATGGATATTATGAGGTGATCCTTATTGATTTCCAAAACAGAATAACAGAAGGAAGTCGCAGTAATGTTTTTTTTGTCAAAAAGGATATTCTGATTACCCCTCCGGCTGAAAATGTTCTGCTGGGCATTACACGGCAGAAAGTGATCAGACTGGCTCAGGACGCCGGTCTCACTGTTCATGAGCAAGTGGTCAGCCTGGAAGATATGCAAACTATTGATTCGGCATGTATTACAGGTACTTCACCAAAAGTTTTGCCAGTAGTTCAATTTGATCGCTGGAAACTGAATCCTCAGCATGAAGTTGTGCAAGGACTGCGAAAGAAATACGATACCCTGATTGCTGATTATGTGAAATCCTGCCGGAGTTCAATTCCCGAAAAATAGTGCGCTGTAACAAACCAGGAACAGCGGCGACTCTATACCAAAGCAGATAATGCTTCTTCCCATACCTGAAGCAGAACAGGACAACGGATGGCATGCGCTTCTTATACAATCCTTCTGCCAAAAGGGGTAAGAGCCAACGAAACCATCTTAAAATGTTGTTTTCCCCAGGGAATGCCTACAATGGTTATGAACAGGAGAAGCCC
The DNA here is from genome assembly GCA_028702595.1 of Mariniphaga sp. Lineage (GTDB taxonomy): Bacteria > Bacteroidota > Bacteroidia > Bacteroidales > Prolixibacteraceae > Mariniphaga. Next base: position 686 of record JAQVON010000128.1, read on the forward strand.
AAACAAAAGATGAGTCAGGGCAATCCAAATACCACCAATGATCAGCCAGAGAATATTCATGACCGTAGAAAGACAGCCAGGCGCATTGTCCATGTACTCAATCCGCTGACCAAATGGCCATAATGCCAGCATACCCAGCTTAAACGCTTGTATTCCAAATGGAATTCCCACGATAGTGACACAAAGTGCCAACCCTGCTAAGATGTATTCTAAAAAAATGGCAATTCCGCCAAAAATAAGCCAGATGATATTTCCGAGTAACTTCATGGGAGGGAAAATTAAATTGTTGAATTTGTGGTAAATAAAAATAGAATAAATAGTTATTTTTTTGCACATTCGAATGTACAAAATATTTTTTAAAAGGAGGAAAACTTGCCTGCTGCTTTCTGATTTGCTTCTTGTTTTTTTTAAGTTTGCAGATCATAAAAGTTTGGAGGTAGTGCATGATAAAAGTAAACCGACCGTTAACATCTGTTTTGGTAAAGCCGGCTGGTCCCGATTGCAATTTAAATTGCACCTATTGTTTTTATCTGAAGAAAGCTGATCTCTTTTCTGAATCGGTCCGTCACCGGATGAGCGATGAAGTGCAGGAAGAGATGATCCGCCAGGTGATGCAGCAGTCGGGTGACTCTGTATCCTTTGCCTGGCAGGGAGGTGAACCGACAATCATGGGGCTTGGTTTTTATAAGCGGGCCATTGAACTGGAAAAGAAATATGGCCATGGACAATCGGTGGGTAACGGACTTCAGACAAATGGGACGCTTCTGACTCCGGAATGGGCTGAATTTTTAAAAGAATATGACTGGCTGGTGGGAGTGTCGCTCGACGGGCCGGAGTTTATTCACAATCACTACCGGAGAGACAAGACAGGGCAGGGAACCCACCGGAAAGTAGAAGATAATATCCGGATGTTGCTTGAAAATCAGGTTGCCGTGAATGTGTTGGCAACCCTGAACGACTATTCCGTACAGTTTCCAGACGAGATTTATAACTATTTTAAATCGCTCGGATTAACCTGGATGCAGTTCATCCCCATAGTGGAAACCGATCCGATGGATCCTTCCAAAGCTGCTTCCTTCTCTGTTTCTGCTCAGCAATATGGAGAATTTCTGTGTCGTACCTTTGACTTGTGGCTGGCCGATTTTCAACAGGGAAAACCTACTACCCAGATCAGGCATTTCGATTCGGTTTTTTATCCCTATGTGGGATTGCCGGCCCCCGAATGCACCATGATGAAGCAATGCGGTGTTTATGTGGTCGTTGAGCATAACGGTAATGTGTACAGTTGCGACTACTTTGTGGAGCCCAAATGGAAACTGGGCCATATCATGGAGCAGCGAATCATCAACATGCTCAATTCGAAAAAACAACAGGTTTTTGGCGCAGCTAAGGCTGCATTGCCGGGAGAATGTCGTCGTTGTCCCTGGTTGACAAAATGCTACGGAGGATGTACCAAAGATCGCATTAAAGATCCGAACGACAATCGAAAACCCAGGTTTTGCAAGTCGTACCAGATGTTTTTCGCTCATGCCGATCCTACCTTGAAGATGCTGGCCGACCAGTGGAAAAAAGAGCAGCACGACAAGCAGGAACGGGAACGAACGGGCGGAACCTATAATGCTTTGAATGACTTTTTAAAATAAAAAAAGCCTTCTTTTCAGAAGACTTTTTATCCAATATCCTTTTTTCTTACTTGGCGTAACTCACTACCCGCGTTTCACGAATAACCGTTATTTTTATTTGTCCCGGGTAAGTCATCTCATCCTGTATTCTTTTTGAGATATCATACGAGAGCTGTTCTGTATCCTGGTCGCTCATTTTATCGGAACCGACTATTACACGTAGCTCGCGTCCAGCCTGTATAGCATAAGTTTTTGTTACTCCGGGGTAGGATAGGGCTAAATCTTCCAGGTCTTTCAATCGTTTTATATACGATTCTACCACTTCCCTCCGCGCTCCCGGACGCGCTCCTGAAATGGCATCACAAACCTGCACTATGGGCGCCAGCAGAGTATCCATTTCTACTTCATCATGATGCGAACCAATGGCATTGATGATCTCTGGTTTCTCCTTGTACTTTTCTGCCAGCTTCATCCCATAAACAGCATGTGGCAATTCTGGTTCATCATCCGGAACCTTTCCGATATCGTGTAAAAGCCCGGCCCGTTTGGCTTTTTTGGGATTCAACCCTAACTCAGCAGCCATGATGGCACAAAGATTAGCCACTTCTCGTGAATGCTGCAACAGGTTTTGTCCATAGGATGAGCGGTATTTCATCTTACCTATCAGACGTACCAGTTCGGGGTGTAATCCATGAATACCCAAATCTATTGTTGTTCGCTTACCGGTTTCGATCACCTCTTCCTCTACCTGTTTTTTTACTTTTTCCACAACCTCCTCGATGCGGGCAGGATGTATTCTTCCATCGGTTACAAGCTGATGTAGCGCAAGCCTGGCGATTTCACGCCGAACCGGATCAAATGCTGAAAGGACAATGGCTTCAGGGGTGTCGTCAACAACAATCTCTACTCCTGTTGCAGCCTCCAATGCTCGAATGTTTCGTCCTTCACGACCAATAATACGACCTTTTATTTCATCACTTTCTATGTGAAAAATGGTTACTGCATTTTCTATAGCTGTTTCCGTTGCAACCCGCTGAATGGACTTAACAACAATCTTTTTGGCTTCTTTATTGGCCGTTTGACGAGCCTCCTCCATGATTTCATTGATATAGGCCACAGCCTCCGATTTTGCCTCATCCTTCAGAGACTCCACCAGCTGTGATTTAGCCTCTTCAGCCGATAACCCGGAAAGCTGCTCCAGCTTTTTCAGGCTCTGACGATGCAGCTTCTCCAGCTCTTCATTTTTGTTTTCCACCCGCTGCAGCTGTGAGTTCAGGTTCTCACGTATAACATCTACTTCTTTCCGCGTAATTTCAAATTCACGGATGTTTTTCTGAAGTTCCTCACGACGCTGGTTTATTGTGTTCTCACGTTGAGTTAATTTGCCCTCCAACTGACTAACCTTAGAACTTCTCTCCTGAACGAACTTTTCATGCTCCGCTTTTAACTGCAGATATTTTTCTTTGGCCTGCAATATTTTGTCCTTCTTAATGACCTCCCCTTCATTTACCGCTTCAGCAATTATTTTTTGCTTTTTCTTTTTTAAGGCCTTATCCCAAAGGTAATAAGCCAAAGTTCCACCTCCAAAAAATCCGGCAGCAACTCCTATAAGTATTTGTATCCAACTCATTGTAATTATTTTAATTATTCTAAATAAAAAACCCGTAAAAAATTACGTTGTATAAACAATGTAATTCAATACGGGTTCAAGATAAATCGGTTCAACCTAATATTTCTATGCCTTTATTTCCTCTTTCAGAAAATCTGAAATGTCATCTTTTATGTTTTTTATCTCGTCCAGTAAAAGAGACTTTTCTTTATTTTGAGTTAATTCCGTGAAGTTCAACGCGATCTGAAATGCTGCCATAGCCAGTAAATCTTGTATATCGGTGTGCTGATATAACTCTTTGAATTTATTCACCATGTCGTTCACTATTCCTGCAGCAATTCTGTGTCTCTCTTCGTTTTTTCGCTCAATATAGAGCGGATAACTCCGCCCTTCAATCCTGATATTTATTTTAAGTTGTTCTTTATTTCCCATCCATTACTTATTAAGTAATGCGATACATCTATCAATTTCCCGTATGAATGTATTTATTCTTTTTTTTACTTCACCATCCTTGTCGTTCCCGGCAAGGAGACGGTTAGCTATGTTCAAATTCTCAATTTTTTCTTTTAATTTCTCTTTCTCTTGTTCTATCCGCGCAATCTCTCCTGTTAAAATGTCCAGTTTATCCAAAAGCAATTTGTTCTCATTTTTCAGGTTTTCATATTCCTGAAACAGCCTCTTGACATGGGCATTCAAATCATTCAGAAGCAAACGGTCTTCTTCAGTCATTCTTCACGCAATTCAAGTACAAAGTTAATATTTTAAAACGATTGGAAAAGTATTTGTATCATAATGAACAAATTTTTATCCATTTTATCCATATCCCCCTTCACCATTTTAATCCTTTTAATTCATATAGTTTTATAAATTTGTCAGCTAAAGTTTGAAAACTTATGGTGTATCTTCTCCTTTTCATTCTGTTTTTTTGTTCGTGCATAGGATATGCACAGGATTCAGCCTATACCAGTCCAGTGAAGATCCCTCTGTTTTTGAGCGGAAGTTTTGCTGAATTACGAAGTAACCATTTTCATTCGGGAATGGATATAAAAACCGGAGGCGTTACCGGACTGCCTGTTTATGCTGTGGCCGACGGGCATATTTCACGGATCGTAGTTTCTCCCACCGGGTTCGGGCTAGCTTTGTATGTCGATCATCCCCAGGGGACTACTTCTGTTTACGGACATCTGGATAACTTTCGGGAAGATATCGGGAGGTATATCAAATCATTGCAATACAACCGGAAATCTTTCAGTCTGGATGTACCTATTCCTGATGATCTGTTTCCGCTTAAAAAGGGTGAACTCATCGCTAAAAGCGGAAACAGTGGGAGCTCAGGCGGACCTCACCTGCATTTTGAACTCCGTGATACCCAAACAGAAGAACCTGTGAATCCCTTGCATTATTCATTTCCTGTGGTGGATAAAACACCTCCCCGGTTGTATTCGGTGATGATCTATCCACTTCATGAATATGCCCACGTGAATTACCAACCTGAAAAAATAGCCCTCCCCGTGGTGGAGAACAACGGGAAATATGTTCTGAAAAATGATTCTCTCATTCCTGTATATGGTATGACCGGTTT
>JAQVON010000055.1 GCA_028702595.1 Mariniphaga sp.
AATCGTTCCTGTTATGGCTGTCTCCAACTGCTCAGCGGTCACTGTGCTGCTGCCTGTCAATGCCGTGTATTCCAGTGTCAGGGGCCGGTAGTTACCCCCCTTGCCAATGGGAAAAGTTTTTAATCCAGTGGCACAGTATACCTGGGCCAGTTTACCTTCAACGTAACTGAATGCACTTGCATTAAAAATGTTGCCTTCGGAGCAGGAAGGGGTGACAACTCCCACAGTAAGGAAATGATCTCCTGTAGTCAACAATCCGTTGGTCAGGTCCAGGATATCTTCCACCGTTTGGCTGTTGTCCAGAACAACACCAGCGGCATTATCGAGTTTCAAATTTTTAAATGTTGTGTTGGAAGAGCCACCAATCCTTTGGATATGATTGTGGCCGAAAGAGTGCAGGATCACCGTACTTAGGCTGATCAACGCGTCAACAGTTCCGTTATTGATAAAATCTCCGGCTACATTCAGGGTGGTTGGCAACGTGATCACCCCGCCGGTATTGCTAATGACCAGATCGTGGTAGCCATACTCCCCGATACCGGAACCTTTTGGGTTAATGAGAGTACGGCTTTCCGTTCCTGTGAACTCAACCCTGTTTTCGTTGACTACAAAATCGATAATGGCCGATGGATCAGCAGCGAGATTCCCTTCAATGGACATAATACTCCCACTGGAAACCTCAAGAAAAGTATTTGCCCTCACCTCCAGGTTATAAAAATCCGTCTCCCCGGCAATGGAAATTGGTACATCTGAAACACCGGAATCAAAAACAACTGTTCCCTTTCCCGGGATAAATATTCCCTGGTTGATCCAGGCACCAAACACACTGGGATCGCCTGTTACCGTCATGCTGTAGTAATGACTGTTCCCATCATCACCTATCGTAACTGTAGCATCCTTATCAATTTCAATGGATTTAAATACAGCATTCACATTTAAAAGTGGTGAAAAGTTGGTTGCGTCAGGGATATAGACATTATCATCAAAAAACTCCATTTGTGTTTCCCCTTCCACTCTTATTTCTCCGGGATAATGAGCTGCCGACCAATTTGCAGGATTGTCCCAGGCAACATCATCCCCGCCGATCCATGTATTTCTGGACAGAATGGATCTGGAAAAAGTAGCCCGGTGGTATCCATAAGTAGATCCTGCGATAAAATCGATGGGTGGGGGAGCAAATCCCAGCCAGTTATCTGTTTCGTTATACGAAGTCTTTCCATGTTCGTGAGGAACAAAACATGAAGAATTTGGATCGTCTGATTTATGCCAAAAGACGAGTGTTGATTCCGAATTCCCGTTCAGTTCACTATCCAGGTACCGGAGGCGCATAACCACCCGGTCGGTTCCGCCATTCTGAACCCAGCTGTACTCCCTCATCACGGAGGAGATTGTATCCGGAATCCATTCCGGTTCCGATCCGATAACGATCCAAAGGCTTACACTGTCAGGTTTTGTTGTTCCTGAAATATTCAAGAAAGTTATATTACTATACCGGCTGCCGAAGGTGTACTCCACATTCCCTAAAAACGCATGTTTCCGGGTCACGTACCCTGTAACATCGCCCTCTCCGATGGTGGTTGCAAATTCCCCCATATAAACCCTGTACTCACCGGTGTGCATAGCACCCCGGGATGCAGATGGGTTAGTGGAGACCAGGTTAAGAATTCCTTTCACCGTGATATTACATCCGGCAGTCACACCGGCTGTATTATTGATGGTCAAATGGTTAAAAGGCGCTTTACAAAAAATAGTTTGGACAGAGGTACCCACAAAGCTGACGGTTCCTTGTCCGCCATCAAACGTACCGTTGTTAGTCCAGTTGCCATATACATCCAGGGTATTCTGTCCGGTAAAAGCAAGTGATGCTTCTGCTTCGATGTTGATATTCCGGCACCGGCCGTTACCTGATTCGATGACTGGTTGATAGGGAGCAGAAGGTGAAATGATCACATCCGATGTTAACGTTGGTACACCTCCGCACCAGTTGGCCGGTTCATTCCAGTCGCTGCTCACCAATCCCAGCCAGGTGCCGGCAGGATTAATCTCAAGAACAACATCTTCACTATACGCCCCGGTACAGGAGGGCGTGGCACTGGTGATGGCAATTCTGGTTATCTGCAGAAGCTGCCCGTCATTAGCCAGAGCCATGTCGGCCGTGGTGAAGCTGGCGTTTCCAAAACCATCGGCTATTACTCCGGCAGCAGTCAACGTATCTCCTCTGTTAATCGTATAATTAACAGAGAAGGTGGTGGAAGGAATTAAGCCGGCAAGGTCAATAACCGCAGGAAAACTCTCACATGCGGGGAAAGACAGTGACGCAGAGCCCAGGGTAGGCAGGGGATGTATCACAACTTCCACAATTCTTTCATTGGTAAATAGCAAGTCATATTTATAAGTTGAAACCTTTAATGAAACGATATAAGCACCAGGCAGGGCACTTCCGGGAATGCTGGTATTTTGACTTGTCGTGGTTGTATGGTAATCCCCGGGACCGGCAATATTCCATTCGTAGGTTACTCCTTCAACACTACCACCGGGCGTAGTAGTGCCTGCTAATCCGGAGTAATTGCCCTCCAGAGTAATTTCCGTGCCTTCACATTGCGGGGCATTGGAGGTAATCTCGGCAAAAATAGTACCCCCGGAAAGCATCACCTCATCAAACGTAAAAACATTCAGGTTCCCTGCGCCTGAACAAACCACGAAATAAACACCCCCGATAGAAATTCTTTTGTGGTTATTACAGTTGTCGTAGGTTAAACCACCAATAGAAACCAAAATTTCAGCATTCTGAGGCAGCGCCAATGTTGTTTTTCCTACGAAATAGATGGTTCCACCGGAATTCACATCGATCACAGGCGTATTCAGTGAAAATATACCATCTCCATTAAGGTATAGCGTTCCGCCACTTTCAATGGTAATTTGCCCCATAGACTGGGTGGTTATGGATGACGAGATGGTGATGGTGTGTCCGGTACGGATTGTTACCACTCCCTCACCGGGATACTGCCCGGGATAACCTTCGGGATAACTTCCGGAGGGAGTTTTCCAGGTGGTTCCATCAAAATATTGCCAGGAAGTAAGGGTAGTCCAGTTGCCGGTTGCTGCAGACCTGAAATCACCAGCAGTTTGGCCGTATCCCGAAAATCCGCTGACCAGAAAAAAAACAACGAATAAAAATAGGAGGAAACTATGCGGTGTGCAATGAAAAGGTACCTTCACCAAATTCTTCAGGTAAGTATGCTTTTTGTTAAGAAATAAAAACCTCAGAGTAGAAAAACAAAAATCTAAAAAAAATTGGAGTTCTTTTTTTTTACAATGCCTCAATATTTTTTTTGACAAAAGTTTTTTTCATTAAAAAAAATTGAGCTGGACTGGTTACAAAGGTATCTGTCTTTCAATATTTAATCTCATTTACTCAAATACTTACAAATAATCGGCACTCTCTGGTTTACATTTCTCAAACGGCGTAAATATAATATATTTTTGAAAGAACAAACATGACAAAAAAAATTCTTTTCTAATCATATGATTAAAAAAAATGCGTATATATTCTTCTCATAAAACGGGGATTCAACCTATTCCTGGATAAAAGTGACCGGGAATGTTCCTGAATAATTACCTGGTGGATTAGATGAGATATTTCCTACATGAAGAGTTGCTCCCACGGTCACCGTATTAAAAAAGGGATGTGCAGCTGTGGTAACAAATCCGTTCCCGGGTTTATCAGTCGTAAAATCAGTGATGGTCATGATTTCGCCACTGCCAACACGGGTCAGTGTTGCTTGTGTGGGCAACAAAATATGAACCATTCGGCCTCGGATGAGGCGAACTTCAAAGATCGCGGAATTTCCCACAGAAAGCATGAATTCGATGACAGTACCAGTCACCGAGCGGTTGCCTGTTGGACTGATAATCACTGTTCCTCCGGATGAACCTGTCGAGAAGCTGCCAAAAGATAGTTCCTGGGTTGCATATACCTGTAACCGGTTAGGGGGAGGCATAGGCGACTGGCCATAAGAGGAATAAGAACAGATAACCCAAAAAAAGATACCCCAGATCCCCCAGCCGGGTTTATCCTGCCTGAACAGTAGATTAAAAACTGTAATCAAAATGTTATTTATTCCTCTTCTCATTGTCTGCACAAAAACCTATCTGATTAAAAATCCTATTCTATTAACAAATACAGGGCCGTTATCTCATTATCTTGAAAAGATCACCGGCACTTTTTGAAACGTTCTTCCCTTTTCACCATACACATGGACAATTACTATTCCATGGGTAGTTCCGGGGTAAAAAGAAGCTATCTCTCCCCCCTGGAGTTGCTTCTTCATCAACAGCTGTCCGGCAAGAGAATAAACTTCACACAAATACGGCCCGTTGATCAGGCGCATGTCCACGTAAAGGACACCCTGTGAAGAGTATATTTGTACTGGAACGGCGCTGTGCGGGTTAGGAAAATTTCCCGGTTCTGTTTGCAGCACAAACCTGTCGGAGTTATCATCCGGTCCTGCCTGGAATTGGTAAGCTTGCGTTTCAGTCAGGTCTATTCGTTCCCCTGTTTTTATATCCAACAGTTCCAGAAAGTCAAAGTCAACCGGATCAAAGTCAATCTGTAAAGAATAATTATCGTCATAGCCTGCTCTGAAAGAGATGGGAAACACTTTTGCGCTTTGATCGGCACCTATTCTTCTTATGGAAAAACCAGCGTTCTGATCCGGGATATACAGAGTCGGAGCTTCAGGAATAAAACTGAACTTTTTTCTGGCTCCACCGGATTCGGGGAACTGCACGAATTCGAACATTACTTCGTCACTGCCAGGTGTGGACTCAGGCACGACAGAAACTCGCAGGGTTTGAATGCTGGCATCCCGGGAAGCATTTTTCAGCCAGTTGCCGGAACCTTCATGAACACGAACCAGGTTATTCATGGATAAGGCACCCGATTGATCTGCTTTGACAAAAAATCCCTGAGTAGGAGCAATATACCTCGACACACCCAGGGTGCCCTCATCAGAAGCTGACGTCGAATTGTAGGCTCCATAATTGAGGTTCGATTCACTCCATATCCAAATATCATATCCACTGTTATTGTTTTCCAATGCCGAGCGGTTCCAGCCCGCTTCAGCTTTCCAGTCGATCGATGACGGATAGGGATTGCCCACCAGGTTATATCCAAACTCCGCAGCTATGCCGGTAGTTTTGGTCACCGACACAGAAACCTCCCCCGCATGGAATGTTCCCTGAAAAGTTTTAATAGGATGCGGATCTTTGTATTCTACCAGGTAACCTCGACCGGAAACAAACTGGGTACTCCCGTTGGCAGTAATCCAGGTAGGCGGCTGGTCGTTATTCAACAAGTAAACCCAGGATGTGTCAGGTTCATACCAGGCATAAAAATCGTACCGGGTATTATCAGCATAAGCCGAATCACCACCTGTAGGTGTAAAATCTCCACTGATTGACTGGCCCGCTACCGGAGAAGAGATCATCTGCCAGTGCTCCTTCTCACCAGAGATATAGCGACGAAAAGACCCCGACACATTCTCCTGCTGGATCAGTGACCCTGTTCCGGTTTCATCAGAATCGACAAGCAATCCGTTTTCCCCGGCATTGTTTGTAATGGTGTTGTTCACGGTAAGGTTTCCAACCGGGCCAATAGTCAAAGAAGCACCAGCATCAATTTTTAGGCATTTGATCTGATGCCCGGTGGTATAAATAAACGGATCATGCGGGGTAACAGGAATATAAACACAGGAATTCAGGGTTGGCAATGTTCCTCTGGACCAGTTTCCTGTTTTATCCCAGTCTTCGTCAATCACACCAATCCAGCTCCACTGATCTACCGGCTCAGTAATTAAAAATCGCTTCCTATGGTATACATTTACAGTGTACCCCAGATCATTTTTTACGTTATTGGTAATCAGGTAATACTTGACATTTTCCTGGATAATAAATCCAAGGGTTAGGGTGACCTCATTGTTGTTAGCTCCACCCAATGTAGGGTTGGTTGGATAATCAATAGTATTCCCCTCTTCATCTTCAATATAGTAATTATTAGGATTCTGTGCGGTAGTGGCATCTAAGGAATCATCAAAAATCGCCTTAATGACATTGTCGTCAATAATCACGAGAGAGATAATATAAGGGCGATTGGTTTCCACGTAGGGATCGCCGGTAACTACGCCCACCACGTTGAGTGTCAGTCCCGGATCAACAAAAAAGTCACTGTCATCCTCAACCCCCATATCGTTCATTACCAATACGTTCTGACTTGAATTCACAGTGGATCCATCTTCCACTTCCAGGTTATAAAAAGTGATATCACTATTTGTTCCGGTTATCTCCTGATCTCCGTCCCCACCAAATATAAATGTGCTGGTTCCACAATCAAAATCCCCACTATTTTCGAATGTACCTCCATTGAAATAGATAGTACTTTCTCCTGCAATAAAATCTCCGTTATTATTTTGTATAGAAACATCTCCATCGAAGATTATTGTTCCGGATTCCGCAGAAAAATAACCAGAGTTAGCAAAAACAGCCTGGCCTCCAACGGAGAGGTTTCCATCGCCGACATCTATCCGGCCGTTACTTTCGAACAGGCTGTTACCTGTAATGGTAATACTTCCTTTGCAGGTAATGCTAAGAACTGCTGTACTTACCACATCAACATCCCCCATGAAATTAAGGGTGCCATTATGAATCGTTATAATGGCATTACCATCAGTAATAAAATCCTGGTAAATGTTGACCAATGCATCCCCGCCCAAAAACCGGGCGTTATTCGCTATTTTAACCGTGTTATGAAAATCGATCTGTCCACCGGAAGATGGGGGGGGAACCGGAGTCTCCGGATCACATTCAGGAGTAGTTGTTGCTGAAACTACCGGAGCCATAAAAAATCGTCCGCCGCTCCCAATATTTACAAAATGATCACTATTTAGCTGATCCCCGTCAAAAGAAAAATTCCCGGTTCCTCCATTTAAAGTTCCAAATATATTTGTTCTGCCATAAAGGGAAATATTCCCTTCTGTCACAGTAAATATTTTATTGGTTGATAGGGTAAACCCTTTTTCCATTATCATTTCACCTCCATTTATATTCAGCGCCCCGTTTACCTGCAGGGCTGTGCCGGTATACCGCAGCAAGCCATTATTTGAAACATTGATAATCGCATTGGTATATCCCATATAAGTTTCAGTTCCGGTAAACACCAAAGATCCATTATTTAAATTCAGGGTAGAATTGTTATTCATGCGGAATTCATGCGTAATAGTAAGAACAGCTGTATTAGTAACAGTAAGTTCTCCTGAACTATAATTCGGCAACTGAAGGGAATAAATGGTAACATCCTGTGTAATAACAGGTTTATAAACGGTTGAGGCAGTTCGGATAATTACAGAAGCTCCTGCTCCCGGAACGGTTTGGGGATTCCAGTTGGCCGGGTTGTGCCAGTCGCTGCTTGTGCCGCCAATCCATAATTGCCCGGTTCCTTCAGCTACGAAGAAAAAAGCAGCCAGGAGCAAAAACAGACTCCGCATCTTTCCATTCCTGATAAGACTTTTGGTAATAAATTGATGTTTCATGAATATATATTAGTACTCCTTATCCCCAACAATTTAGCAGCCACAAAATTAATAAAATTCCAGGATAACATGATCAAGAAGCCTACTAAGTTAAAATATAAAATCCAAATTGAGTGATTCTTACTCACAAAACACTGGAGTGCAACTTGTCACTACCATTTGTGGATGGAAATTGGACACGTATCGGGCATATCTTCTATAGTGCTTACCGGAAAAAGTCTTTCCCCGTTTCATCATAGAGAAAGAGGAAACCGGGAGGAATAAGTTACCGGTGGATAAGGATAGTTTCGGTTGAACTGTTAAATTAAAGGTACGCGATTATCAATTATTCATCCAAAAGAATAGAGCATTCAAACAGGGTTTATCTTTGCGCGTTTTTAAAATTTACAACATGGGTGTTATTTTTAAACCAAAATTACTCACTGTTCTAAAGAATTATAGTTCCAGGCAATTTTCTTCGGATTTACTGGCCGGTATTGTTGTGGGGATTGTTGCCCTTCCGTTGGCCATTGCTTTTGCTGTGGCCTCCGGCGTATCTCCTGAGAAGGGATTGATCACAGCCATAGTGGGAGGATTCCTTATTTCTTTGTTGGGAGGGAGTCGGGTACAGATTGGCGGACCCACCGGAGCATTTATCGTAATTATTTACAGTATTTTGGCGGAATACGGGTTCGACGGACTTCTGATTTCCACCATCATGGCAGGCATTTTCCTGGTTATTTTCGGATTGCTAAAACTGGGGGCACTTTTGAAATATTTTCCACATCCTTTAGTTGTGGGTTTCACCAGTGGCATAGCCCTGGTCATCTTTTCCACGCAGATACGTGATGCGTTAGGACTGGAGATTCAAAATGTTCCGGCGGGATTCATTGCCAAGTGGGCTACTTATTGGGGGCATCTGACGACCATCAATCTGTGTGCTGCAGCCCTTGCGGCGGGTTCTATCCTGTTGGCCATATTTTCAAAAAAAGTCACCCGGAGAATCCCGGGGTCTTTGATAGCCATAGTTTTGGGCACCGTTGCAGTTCAGGTATTTAATATTCCTGTTCCCACGATTGAATCCTTCTTTGGCAACATTCCGAATACAATCGGGATTCGTTTACCTGCTGTTGATTTTAACCAGCTGGGCAATTACATTCAGCCGGCAGTCACCATTGCACTGCTTGGTGCTATTGAATCCTTACTGTCGGCTGTAGTGGCTGACGGGATGATTGGAGGCCATCATCGCTCAAACACCGAACTGATCGCTCAGGGAGTTGCGAACATAGTAACACCATTTTTTGGCGGAATTCCGACTACCGGAGCCATTGCCCGTACTGCCACCAATATTAAAAACGGTGCAAAAACTCCCCTGGCAGGAATATTTCATGCTGTCACCCTGTTGCTTATTATGTTGTTTTTCGGACGCTGGGTGAAACTCATTCCCATGGCAAGCCTTGCAGGGATTTTAATGGTAGTGGCCTATAACATGAGTGAATGGCGCACTTTCCGCTCCATCTTAAAAGGATCATTTTTTGACATCATCGTTTTGCTGACAACCTTCTTCTTAACGGTGTTGGTCGACTTGTCGGTTGCCATTCAGGTAGGAGTTGTCCTTTCGGCTTTGTTGTTTATGAAACGTATGGCCGACATGGGAAAATCCCTGCCGGCAGTGGTAGATACTGATATTATTGAAGACTATTCAGGGTTGCCGAAGGGAATAGGCATTTACGAAATTAGCGGACCCCTGTTTTTTGCTTCAGCAAAACAGTTCTGCGAAGTATTAAAATCCACCGGCCTGAAAAGCAGGATCATCATCATCCGCATGCGGCACGTTCCGTTTGTTGATTCCACCGGGTTGCAAAACCTGAAAGAAGCCATTAAAATCCTGATTCATTCAGATATAAAAGTTATTTTATCAGGAGTAAACGAAAATGTATATAACGATTTAAAAAAGACGAGTGTATACCCGATGATTGGAGCCGGCTCAATTTTTGAAACGTTTGATCAGGCAGCGGAAGAAGCAAAAAAAAGACTGAAAGAGCTTTCCATATCCAATCGGGATAAGAAGGGATGAAACGACCATGACGATTCATGCCACAAACAAGCAGGATTAAAATCAGGGGAGTTCCGTCGAAATGAGCCTGCTCATTCTATCCAACACCTTGATAATAAATAATAGAATACGGATAAACCAAACAAAAGCAAATCGTTTACAAAATAATTTAGCTATGAATCGTTATATCCTTTATATATTTTTTGATCTTTGGAGGTAAAACAGGCTTTAAAAGGATCAAAACCTATTGGAGTATGATGATCAAAAAACTTTACATTCTTGTGTTGTCATTTTTGCTGGTCAGTTGTAGTGGCAAGCTGAAAAACAACAATTCGGATCAGGAAAATATCATCTATCCTGCTGATGCAGAAGCGGTCATTGACATGACAAAATCCCCGTACCATCTTGACAACACCGGGGAGAAGGATTGTTCCGATGCCATCATCCGGGCACTGGACGATGTGCTCAGACCCACGCGCGACCGGCAGAAATGGATTGAAGAAGCAGTGAAAAACCATCCGGATACCATTATCGGGTTCGAGATCAATCCGCGGGTAGGGGTCATCTTCCCTGACCGGCTGGAGCCGTCCAAAATCCTGTACTTCCCCAACGGGACCTATAAAATCACAAAAAAGATCGAATACAGCCTGGCCGATCTGCAAAACACCCGGGGGGCAGAGATCAACAGGCAGATCCATTTTCAGGGACAAAGTGAGGCCAGGACCGTCTTCCGGCTGGCCGACCATTCACCGGGCTTTGAAGAAGACAAAGAAACGCCGGTAATCAGTTTCATGAAAGGGCAACATTCAAACATTGCCATGTCGAACACTTTTGAAAACCTAACCATTGATATCGGTGCCGGAAATCCGGGTGCCATCGGGTTGCATTTTTATGCCAACAACACGGGGGCTGTGCGTCATGTCACCATCCGCTCTTCCGATAAAACGGATAACGGGGCCATCGGACTGGCCATTTTAAAAGGGCCTGTTTCCGGATGCCTGATCAAAAATCTTACGGTTAAAGGTTTTGATTATGGTATTAAAGTAACGGACTCCAGCATTTTTACCGTTTTTGAGCACATTCAGCTGAAAGGACAAAAAAAAGCAGGTTTCTGGGTAGTGGACAATGTAGTTTCCATCCGGGGATTGAGAAGCACCAACCATGTTCCCGCTCTTCAACTCACCGGGGAACATGGCATGGTCTGCCTCCTGGACAGTGAACTGGAGGGATCCGGCAAAGCTCAGTCCGCCATCGTTTTTAAAGGCGGGTACGGTTATGCCCGTAACATCAGCACGAAGGGCTATGCAAAATCCATCGAGACTTACAGGGGAGATGATGTTTCAGAAAACCATGTGAACGAGTTTTCCACCCACCAGCCGGTGAGTCTGTTCCATTCCGGCAGGTTCAGTTCACTCCGCCTGCCCATTGAAGAGACTCCCGATATCCGCTGGGAGCAGGATATGAAGGAATGGGCTTGTGTTACCGGTTACGGTGCTGTTGGCGACGGAAAAACTGATGACACAAAGGCTATCCAGGAAGCCATGCATTCCGGGAAAAAAGTGATCTGGTTCCAGCCGGGGAAATATGTGATCGATTCCATTGTAAACATACCCCCTGAAGTGGAAAGGGTAAATTTTATGTATTGCGATCTGGTTGCCGGAGAGAACCTGAAAAAAATGGAATTTAAAGGAGCATTCAAAGTTGCGGGTGAAAACGACACCCCGCTACTGATGGAAGACCTGTTCGCCTGGGAGAGGTGGAACGGGGGCCATTTCCTGGTGGAACACGCATCCAAACGAACCCTTATATTAAGTGATATCCACACGCAGGTAGGGTCGCAATATATAAACTCAGTGAGTGGAGGAAAAGTTTTTATCGAGAATGTCTGCACCACAGACGAGCATCACAAGAAGAAATGCTTTGTTTTTAACGGGCAAAAAGTATGGGCCCGGCAGATCAATCCTGAACGTTCCGATCCGGAAGTCGATATACATAATTCAGATGTATGGATCCTGGGATTCAAGACGGAAGCCCAAGGCGTATCCTTTCATCTTGAAAATAATGCCAGGGCAGAAATCTTTGGAGGAGTCGTCAACCATTTCTCCCCGGGAAAACCCATGGTGAACCTTGTTGATTCGGAAATTTCATTCTTTGCTGCCACCCGTGGATCCAATAAGCTGGATTACATCATTTCGGAATCCAGAAACGGGGAGGTTAAACACTTAATGTATGACCTTCTCCCGTTGCGTGATGATCCCATGATCTATATTCCCGGGTATATCAGCCGAAACCCCTCTGACAGGTGAATCGGTTTTCGGTTTTCAGAAGTTACCCCCAATGTCCGTCGCAATAGCTTCTATTCATCCACGGCAGGTTGTTGCCTTTAAAAAACGGATCAAGAGCCATGGCAAATTTTTCGAGCTGCTCGTTATCCATTGGGGTGAAATTTCGCAGGATCTCAAGGTTTGATTTTACCACTTCGAGGCTGTCGACTCCCACAACCACTCCATTGGGTCCGGGAACAGAAAGGGCAAATTTTATCAGATCCGTAGTTTTTAATTCCTTGACAGTTTCGCGGGGTCTGACAGCCTTCATCAGCATGACGCCCATTCCTTTCTCCAGAGCTTTCGGGATTGCCTGTTCCTGTCGTTGTTGTGGATTGGCTTTCCTGTTCCAGTGGTTCATGGCAATCAGCATGCTGTCAAAGTCGCCCCGTTGTGCCATGGCAGTCATGGCTCCGGCATTGCCATGTCCGGAAAAACCAATAAAGCGGGCCACTCCCTCATCCTTCATTTTCTGAAGAATGTCAATTAAATGACCTTTCTGACTCATCTCATCAATATCTTCCTGAGATTCAATAGAATGAATTTTAAGGATGTCGAGGTGATCGGTCTGAAGACGCTTCAAGCTTCCTTCAATTTCCTTCATGGCCTGATCCGGGTTACGGGCCGAGATTTTAGTAGAAAGGAATATCTCGTCACGTCTCTCCTTCACTATTTTCCCCAAACGTTCTTCACTGATCACTCCGTTTTTTGTATTCACATAGGTATGAGCAGTGTCCCAGTAATAAAGCCCGTTGTCAAGAGCATAAGACAACATCTCCAAAGCCTCATCTTCCTTGTCGATATTACAAAACCTGCTTCCCAGTCCCAGGGCCATTCTGGGGATCCGCACACCTGTGCTTCCCAGCATGGCAGTAGGAAGCCCTTTCGCATCGTATCCGGCACAACCGGATAGAAGATTTACACTGCTTAAAGCGACTCCTGCGCCAATGGTTCCTTTAATAAAAGTTCTTCTTGTCAATCTATTTTTTAATTCCATATTCTTATCTTTTTTCTGATTATCGAACGGTGTATGCTTCTGTAAATTCAACCTTTATTCCATCTGTATTTCGTAAATTCAACAACCACCGGCGGCCTTTCCCGATCATCGGGTTTGCCAGTTTGTGTTCACCTTTTCGTTCTTTCAGCGTGTATATGGTTTCCTGCATATCATCAACCAAAAAGCAGGGATGGCTCACATTCTGGTCAGTTGCCACATAATACTCAATGTTTTCAACACATTCGGGCATATGCAGGTAAATAAAATTGGTTGTTGCTTCATCGTTTTCATCCATGCGCCACATCTCTTTGAATCCTAAAATTTCCTTATAAAAGCGGTCATTCTTTTTTACCTGTTCGGTATATAATCCCACATGGTGAATCCGCTTAGAAATTCTTTTTTCAGAAAGGTACTTCCCCTTAGATCTGCTATGCAGGGATTGGTTATCGAACTGAATGTATTCGATGGGAACACCCGAAGGGTCGTGCACAATAAACACCTGATTTCCTGCGCCATCCACATGAATATCCGTAGTTATTTCAATTCCTTTGTCATGTAAAAATTCTTTCATTTTCTGTAATTCATCGGTTTCAAAAGAAACAGAAACCAACCGGTTTTTATTCCTGGCATTTTCATCTTCTATAAATTCCAGGAACTGACGGTCATTTACTTTGTAAGACACCACTTTCCCCTGACCGGAAGGATAGGAGAAAGCCTGTTCGAATCCCAGAAAATCGCCGAAATAGCTTTGTGTGAGTTGTAAATCGCTCACCAGGTAAGTCATTTTGGCAATACCCCAAACCGGAGGGCGGGTAATATTCTGCGCATCTAACTGAAGATGAAGAAGCATTACCATAAGAACCATTCCTCGTAAAGCAAAAAACCGGATTCTTTTAACCATAACAAAATTCATATTTTAAAATCTTCATCAATCATTTTCTTCCCTTTCAGGAAGTCATTAATCATTGAATAATACAACATAAAAAAAATCAGGAGTGATCACTTATTGGCTAAAATACATTTCAAAAATTTTCAACAACAAGTTTACACAAAATTCCTGATTTTACCAGAGGTGAATACATTATTTCTTCTTTGGGCAGTCTTCTACTCCCCAAATCAGTTGATCTTTCAGGATGTATTTAGATAAAAAAATTCAGCAACCAAATTGAATTTGGTTGCTGAACAAAATGGATATTTTAATATCCAGGATTTTGAGGTAACAAGTTTGGATTTCGATCCAGTTCATCCTGAGGGAGAGGCAGGAGGTAATTTCTTGCAGGATCGAAGCTATGCGGTTCCATGGAGTCAGCTCCTTGAAAAACGATTTCACCCAGTTTGCGTCGTTGGATATCGAACCAGCGTTTGTATTCAGCAGGCATTTCCAGCATGCGTTCTTTTAACACCGCGGAGATAAAATCATTTTTGCCCAATCCGGCTTGCAGGTCAGCCGGAGCAGTTCCCCCAAAGCGGGCGCGTTCCCTGACTTTATTGATGTACTCATACGCTTTTGACGTAGGACCTTGATTGACCTCAGCCAGTGCTTCGGCAGCAATCAGGTAGACTTCAGCAAAACGGAAGATCGGGAAGTTTCGTCCACTATATCGTCCTTCGCTGTTGGCTTTTTCTCCAACATATAAGGCGTATTTTCCAAAGTGGATACGGGGCCAGGTCCAATTGGAATAGTCGGTCATCACTCCTTTTATCGGAGTTTCGGTAATAAACGTCACCTCCTTACGGTAGTCACCCTCTTCGTATTGACTGTAGAATCCGGGAGAAGGAGCGACGACACTCCAACCGTTCATATCTGCATTTCTCACTCCGGTCATGGGTCCCCAGAGCTCATCTGTTATTCCACCTAAAAAATCGACAGTCCAAACATGTTCAGCCATGTCCCCATTTTCAGCTTTCCAGAGGTCGGTATAATCCTCAACCAGTTCATATCCATAGACAGATGCATTGTTGATCACATCTTCGGCATACTGAGCAGCTTTTGCATAATTCCCCAAGGTTAAATAAATGGAGGCAAGCATGGTTTTCGCAGAACCGGCAGTCGGCCGACAACGAATATTGTTGGGGTACTTATCGGGCAGGTTTTGTTCAGCGAACAGACAATCATCAATAATATTTTTATAAATCTCCTCCACTGAAGTTTTAGAAATATCCGATACGGTTGCCGGGTCGGTTACAAATTCAGCAATATAAGGAATTTCACCAAACAACCGAACGAGGTTGTAGTAGCAATATGCCCTGATAATACGGGCTTCAGCCTGCAATTGGTCGGCTCTCTTCTGGTTGGTAATATTGATTCTCCCAATTCCGTTAATCGCAGAATTTGCAGCGCCAATTGCCTTATAATATTGAGGCCAGAAGGAACCGATCATTCCATTGTTTGCGTCCACATTATGATTATTCATGGCAATACGCTCTGCTTTCGTACCAATGTCACAAATATCGCAAACGTCATCAAGCAAACATACAGCTGTGGTGTATTCACGCCCAAATATGGATGAAGAAGCCCAATAAGTATACGCTCCCATCACTGCAGCTTCTACGTCCTCTTCTGTGTTAAAATAGGATTCCGGAGCCAGAAGTCCGATAGGATTCTCCTCCAGATCAGAGCAGGCTCCCATAAAAATCATCAAACTTACGATCGCTATCCTTTTAAATATATTATTATATCTTTTCATTGTATATTCATTTTAAAGTGATTAGAATATGAGGTTAAGGCCCAGTGTTACGGACTTCGTACCCGGATAACTTCCGTAATCCAGCCCCAGACTGGTATTTCCGTCTCTGTAGCTGACATCAGGGTTATACCCGGAATAGTTGGTAATCGTCAACAAATTTTGAGCACTCAGGTAAACCCGTAACCGGTCAATTTTCATTTTACCGAGGACCTCTCCGGGGATATTATATCCAAGTGACAGGTTTTTCAGTCGAAGGTATGAACCATCTTCGATCCAACGTGAAGAAGCGATAGAACTATACGTTCCTGATGCTTTAGGAATATCAGTATTGGTATTGGTTGGAGTCCAGCGGTCCAGAACTGTTGCCATCTGGTTTACTTTCCCGTTTACCCATTCCAGTTCCATTCGGGTGAATGACAGCATGTCATTCCCTTGTACACCCTGGAAAAAGAAATTAAGGTCGAAGTTTTTATAAGATATCGTATTGTTCATACCGTAGATGAAGTCGGGATGAGGATTTCCAATAATCGCACGGTCGTTGCTGTTCACGATTCCATCCGGCTCCATGATCAGATTATTATCTGCATCGCGGCTGGCAAAATCCCTGTAAATAGGGCTTCCGTCTTCCGGGTTTACACCGTCATAGATATATCCATAAAACGATCCGGCAGGACTACCTTCGGTCAGGATATGGGTATCGTCACCGATAATATGTCCCGGCCTCCTGGAATAAATCATCTCGCCAGCAGGTAATGACAGCACTTTACCCTTATTAAATGAGATATTGAAGTCGGTGGTCCAATTTACATTTTTGGTGTTTACATTAACAGTGTTAATTCCAAATTCAAAACCTTTGTTGTCCATTGATCCGATATTTCTCATGACTGAGTTATAACTTGAATACTCAGGAAGAGGAACCTGGTAGAGCAAATCGACTGTTTTCTTATAGTAGTAATCAGCGGTAAAAATGATCCGTTCATCGAAGAAGCCAAAGTCAAGACCGATATCTGTTTGCCGGGTACTTTCCCAGGACAAATTCGCATTCGCCACGGTTGATGGACGAACGGCGTTCACTGTTTGTTCTCCGATAATGGCAAGTGCAGAAGCGAAGTTTGCCAACGACTGATAAATCCCAATTTCGCTATTTCCGGTGACACCATAGCTGGCCCGGAATTTTAGATGGCTGAGTTCATCAAATGACTGCAGGAAGGGTTCCTGTTTGATATTCCAGGCAAAAGCTCCTGATGGGAAAAATGCCCATTTATTGTTTGCCCCAAAACGGGATGATCCATCATACCTTCCGGTAACTGTAAACAGATATTTATTTTTGAAATTATAATTTGCCCTTCCATAATACGACAACATTTCCCATTCTGTAAGGGATGATGAGGGTTGCTGGTAGTCAGCTCCGCCATCTATATTCCAATACAAATAAGTATCCGTAATATATTGGTTACTTGCTGCCGTCCATGCTTCATTCCGGTACGATTGGTATGAATACCCAGCCATCAGATTTATTCTGTGTGAGTCACTAAATTCCTTATTATAAGAAAGGTAATTTTCACTCAGCAACATGGTTGTTTTAGAGGCATGAATATCAGCATCACCTCCCACGTTACGACCGGCAATTAAAGTGGTTGGACTATATGTTCCCCTTCTTCCATTATAAATTTGAGCTCCAAATGTTGTTTTAAACACCAGGTCTTTCAAAATGGTCCATTCTACATAACCATTTCCCTGAAACTGGTCGTTAAATGACTCATTCACATACTCATTGGCCACTGCATAAGGATTATCTTTAGGGTCACCGATAGCAGAGATAGTATAAGTACCGTCCTCATTATAAATACCGGCAGTAGGTTCCATAACCAAAGCCCCTGCAATTACTCCGGTGTTGGTTGATCCTCCTGAAGTTTCCTGAGATTTAACCCCACTCTGCGCTACACGTTGAAAAAACATTTTCGTTCCGATCCGCAGATTTTTACCTGCTTCGAAATCAAGATTTGAAAGTCCGGAATAACGTTTGTAGTCGGAGTTAATAATAATCCCATCCTGGTCAAAATAATTAAGAGAAGTATAGAACCTGAAGTTTTCTTTTCCTCCTGATGCTGAGAGCTTATAATTTTGGAGTGAACCTTTTCGGAATACTAAGTCCTGCCAGTCAGTTCCTTCTCCATAGCTTTGTGGATCAGGATAAGGGATCTTTGGATTTCCGCTGTTTTCATAAACTTCATTGATAAATGCAGCAAATTCAGCGCCGTTCAATAAGTCAATGGTTTTAGAAACCTGATTGACACTATATGATGAGTTAAATTCAATTTGTGTATCGCCTTTTTTACCTGATTTTGTTGTTATCAGGATAACACCGTTTGCACCACGTGACCCATAAATAGCTGTAGCCGAAGCATCTTTCAGGATTTCGATTGACTCAATATCCTCAGGTGGGGGAACAGCTCCTCCGGCAAAGCCATCAACAACATACAGCGGGTCGCTGCTTGCATTTAAAGATGTGCCGCCACGGATACGAATACGTGACCCGGCACCTGGTTCTCCGTTTACGGAGGTAATTTGGACACCTGATGCGCGTCCCTGTATGGCCTGGGCGATTCCCAAGGCAGGGAATGCTGCCAGTTCATCGGAAGAAACCGAGGTGATGGAACCGGTTAAATCACTTTTTTTCATAGTACCATATCCAACAGCCACCACTTCGTCTATATCAATTGTTTCTTCTTCAAGACTCACATGAACGGTTGTCATTCCACGTACAGCGATCTCCTGAGTCCGCATGCCCACGAATGAAAATACCAGTGTGGCATCTTCCGGAATATTGGCCAGTGTATAATTGCCATCAGCCTGTGTCACAGTACCCTGTGTGGTACCTTTTACAACCACCGTAACGCCGGGCAGGACTTGTCCATAGGCATCAGTCACCTTCCCGGATATTGAACGCTGTTGCTGTTGTGCAACTTCAGTCAAAAATGAAGGAGCCAGAATGATCTTTCGGTCGGTAATGGTGTAAACCACATCAGTCCCGGTAAAAAGCATATCAAGAATTTCATCTATTTTCTTGTTTTTTACAGTCAGGGTTACGCCGCGATTCAGGTCTACCAGTTTTTCGTTGGCCAGAAAGTAAAACTCAGAAAGGCTTTCAATATCATCCAACACAACTTCTAACCTGGTGTTGGAATAATCCAGTGAAAGTCTCGTTTTTTGGGAATAAGAATCGTTTGCAAAAGTCTGAAGGATGACAGTCAGCGATAAAAATAGAGTAATTCGCATGATTCTGAATGTTTTCTTTAAACAACTGTAATCCCAGTCATCTATTAATTTGATTTTTTTCATAGATTTGTAATGTTAAACGTTAAAAAAATTATTTAGTTTTTTTAAGGAAATCGTGGCTGCGATTTCCTTTTTTTCTTTGGTTAAGGTCTGTCTCGTGAATTCATTTTATTTCTTGTTTTAGGTTATAATTAGAACTTATTTTACATATTTTTTCGGTAAAGCATCACTTTTTTCTCTTGAAAAGTTTCGTCGTTCAGTACTTTACGATCGATAATGCGATAGCGAATGGGAGAAGTCATGCTCATATACCGCAGAACATCCTCAAGTGAATCATCCTCGAAGGTTCCTCGCATCACATCGGTTCTCAAATCCTTATCGACCAGTACAACCTCTACATTATACCATCTTGCAATCCGGCGTGCCACTTCGGGCATTGGGTCTCCCCGGAACACGAGCTTTCCTTCAATCCAGGAAGAATATTTGGAAGGTTCGGTTTTCACAATGCAAATAGAATCGTTGTTATATATCAGCCTTTCGTTGGGCTGCATCTGAACAGGAGACGAAATCCCCGGTACCGTAAACTCTACTCTCCCCTCATCCAACACTACTTCCACATATCCTTCTTCCGGGTATGCATTCAGATTGAATTGGGTTCCCAGCACGTTCACTTTTGTTTTTCCGGCGGTAATTTCAAACGGATTCATATCATCGTGTGTCACATCAAACCAGGCTTCCCCCTTGATGGCTACCTGCCTGTTGTTATGGAAGGGGAGTTTATATTCCAGTGAAGAACCACTATTCAGCCATCCCTGGGTTCCATCAGGCAGGGAAAAGCTTAATCGTGATCCCAAAGGGGCATGGATTATAGCAGCTACCGGTTTTTCTGTTTCAACAACTGTTTCCAGCGAAGAATTGGAAGTAAACCATAAACCTCCGGCAATCAGCAAAGGAACCAGCAAAATGGCTGCCGCCAGGGAATACCAACGGTATATCTTCCGGGTCAGCGTCTGATTTTTCCGGGTTTCGATCAAATGAATCCGGTGGTGAATCCGGTCGAGCAGGTAGGAAAAATCTACATGTTCACCTTCGTTATTTTTAAGGAAAGTTTCCCATTCATTCAATAAATAGTATTTCAATTCATTGCTGTCTTCCTTTTCCGCAAAAAGGGAATAAATTGAACGGATTTCTTCTTCACCGGAAAGTCCTTTCCTGAAACGAGTAAGTTTTTCTATATCGGATGGTTGTATCATTCTTTCTGTTTATAAAAATCCTCTTGTTTTTCAAAGAGGATTTTTTTCTAACTAAACTAATCTAAGAAAACAATCTTTTATTCTCTTCTTAAAAGTAATAGCCTTGAAACGATAAAATCTAATGATAAAAATGTGTTTTTTTTTAATTAAAAATTTAATCTATTGCAGATCAGGGGATTTAGAGGCAGAAAATTCATGAAGAATAACACTGCATTATGTTGAGCCAACAGTAAATTCGGTAAGTCTCTATGGAAAACAAGCAATAGGTTGTATTAAAAACATTCCATCAACAGCGGGATTGTTCAACTAGTTCGTCTAACGAAAAAAAACAATAAAAAAAAGTGACAGGGCCAGGTTACTGCCGGAGATATGCTTTCGTAAAAATTTTAATGCAGCTGAAATATGATTATCGACTGTTCCGGGAGAGAGTTTCAACTCTTCAGCGATCTCACGGCTACTTTTTCCTTCCTTTCTGCTTTTTTCAAATATTACTTTTTGCTTTGGAGGTAACTTTTCTATCCATTTTTCAATCTGCTCCAGAGTAGAATGATAATCAATCTGTTCCTCTGTATCAACACAGGCTTCGGTTTTTAATCCGATTTCTTCTTTCAGTTTTCCCTGTAGTTGTTTTTTTCTGAAATATCTACATATATAATGGTAAGTAATGGTAAAGAGATATGCCTTTAAAGAAGAATCTGTTTTCAACGTTTTTTTGTTTTCCCAAATTTTTAGAAAAACGTCCTGTACGAGCTCCTCGGTTTCCTTTGTTGACTTTAAGTATTTCATAGCAAACCCGAACAACCGGTCGCCATACTTATCAAAAACAGCATTGAATGCATCCAGGTTTCCTTTCCGCAATTTTTCAACCAGTTCAATATCAGATATATTTTCGCTTAAGTTCAAATCAGCTTTAATTTGGAAACGAAGATAACAAAATTCAGGAATACAATCTGAAAATACACCAGCCAAATGTGAAAATATGTTAAAACCATTTCGGGTACAGCGATTTGATAAAAGATGAATGGGGTAATAATCCGGAAATAATTCATATCGTTTTCTTTTGCAACCATTACAAGAAATAATACGAAAGT
>JAQVON010000129.1 GCA_028702595.1 Mariniphaga sp.
CAAACTCAAAACAAGAGAGCAAATGCGCTTGTATGTATTTGAATATATTGAATCCTGGTATAATCATAAAAGGAGATTCTCAGCATTAGGGAACTTAACCATTGATGAATTTTGGAATCAGTATAATCTTAAAAAAGAATCAATTATTCAAGTTTCGCATGTTCATAAAACTGAGGTAAATACAGCTAAAGATAAGACCTGTCAATGTTTTGTGGGGACCCATTGACCTCGAGGAACGTAAAAAGAGCAGCTGTTTGAAGCGTAGCAAGTTCTGCTCTTTTAGTGAATGAGGACATATTTGGGTCACAAAACATTGTCAGTCGAGTATTTAGCTGTATACCTGCCATGCGAAACTTGAGTCAATTAAAAATGTCGCTTAACTTTTTGTCTCAATTAAGTTTGCAAGACCAGTCCACCTTTCTCTATTTATTCCTAATTTATCTCTACTTTTACGCAAATTAAAAGACTGAATATCAGCAATCAGAAAACTATTTCTTCTCTAAAACAACTGTTTTATCTCTAATTTTCTCTACTTTAAAAAATAACACTCTGAATACCAGATAAAAGAAAAAATTCTTTCTCTATAATACTTGTTTTATCCCTAATTTATTCCTATTTTATCCCTAATTCCGCAATACTAAAGTACTCATTATCAAATAAAAAATAATACTTTTATCCCTAAAATCGTTATTTTTTATCCCTAATTTATCCCTTAATCTTCCCTTAAATCAGTGTATATCTTCTCTAATCCTTCCCTTATTTCCTCAATAATATCAATCTAAATATCAGCCACTTGGGTGTATCTCCTTCCCTTAAACAGCTATTTTCTTCCCTTATTTATCTCTATTTTTCTCACAAATCTATTTTCTAACCCATTTGGGATTGGTACGTGTTCCAATATTTTTAATTGTAATTCGTCTCATCTGCTGCAAAATATTTTCAATTCTCTTTTTACGTTGTTCTTCATCCAAATAATCCGGTAATTTATTCAATAGTAATTCGTCGATTTCTTTTCTAGTAGCATAGCCGTGTATTTCGATATGCTTTATAATAAATGATTTGAGTAGTTCCGTATCTAATCCCTTGTTACGTGTGTACTGGGCCTTTTTGTCTGTTATGTCCGCTATCTGTGCCGAGATAAAATAATTTGGCTTCCGACCTTCGATAAATCCTTTTTGCTTTAGTTTCCGGGCTGCTTCATCATTGATAGGGAGCGACTTTTGCACTTTATCCAAAAGGACGGCATCGGTCAGGTTGATATCGTCTTTTTTCTCGATCAGGAGCTTTGAGTAATTCTCATCAATGGCGTGGCCATATATTTCAAGTACGACTTCATCCCATGTTGATTTAGAATAATCCGGCAAAGGGAAATATCGCTGCATCTGACTTTTATACATCTTGTGTATTCCATATCCCAGACTGTCAATCATTTTCAAGGTGACCATTGCATTAGTCAGCCACCGGTTCCGATATTTCTGCGGAGTTTTGTTCCCGGTGGTGTAATCTTCCACGCTTCCTTCAAAAAAACTCCCGGCATTGGAAAATATCAGTTTACCGGTCTGTTCAGTCAAAATGATACGGGAGTTGTAGCTATACTGCTGATGAGCAATACAGTTATTCAGTGCTTCAAGTATAACTTCGGGATCATACTTCTGTACCTCAACAGCGATGAGCTGATTACTGGGGAAAAATTTATATTTTACATTACGGATTTGTTTCAAGACATCGTTCACGGTAGTAAAAAAAGGTATTTCAAAATGCTCGTATGCTTTTTCTTCTGTATCGAGTTTCCAGGTGATCTGTGCCACGCTGGGTAGAATATAATGAGACGATTCGGGTTTTCCTAAAAGGATAATTGCGGTGTTGGTGATTTTGCCATTGAGGGTAATTCTGGCCTTGTCGAGAAAGGTTTCATCCGACCAGCGGTCTATATCATCGAAGAAAGGTTTTCCTACCATTTTTTCCTTGAACTTTTCTCTTGCAAGGGAAATAGCCTCACTGTCAAGGTCTTTTATTGTTGCACTCTCAACCACTTTGGCCGACCAGTCCTCTTGGGAATTATAAATTACCTTGATGTACTGGGGATATTTTTTTAATTCAGTCAGGCTCGATCCAAAACGGATATACGGTGTATTCTTAAAGTAAGTTGGTTCACCGACGGCGGCCGGTATTTTAAACACTTCGAGGTAATGGTCTTCATAATCACAAGGAAGAAACTCGAATTTGATGGAAGGGGAGAGCAATCTTCTTATCCATATCTCCAACTCTGAATTGCCTTCCTTTCTTTTTTGAAATCTGAATTTTGTGCCTTCTACGGCATGGGTATCATCATCTATGCCAAATACAAGATACCCAAAAGGATTGTTATGAATGCAGGCCGCATTGGAAATAGCGGAAATATACATCCCAAATCTTTCATTGGTAGTTGCATTCCCGGATTTGAATTCTACCCATTCATTCTCTTTGGGCAGAGCACGTAACTCGTCAACCAGTTTTATTAATTCCGTATTATCCATAAGATAGATGATTGTTCAGTTAGTGGTAAACAATTTTTCTCCATCTCGTTGTTAAACGATTTTATATTCAGGTATCGCTCCTTCACTTTCTCCACTTATTTCGAGAGAATAACCCTTGAACTCACCCCCTTTACTTACAGCAGCTAATATTTTCCTGAAATCGGAAACTGTTACTTTAATTATCAGGTCATCATTCATTGATTTATACTTTCGATATTTATGCCTATCATCTTCTTCACTATCGAACCAACCATTTCCGGGTAACCCATCTTTTTTTTCGATTAAACGAAAATCTGATAAATTATCAAAATATTCTATCAGGAGATCTAAACTACCCTGTACATCAATCTTTAATTGCGAATTAGTCTTTAATACCATTTGGGCTAATTCTGACTTTACTCTTTCTATTGCGTTCATTTTATATATTGATTTTAAGCACAATGCAAATTTACACATATTTTTTCGATTTGTAAGTTTAAATGAAGAGCTCTTATACTATTGACATTCGACCAATTGAAGTTCGTTTATGAGAGTTAATAATGAAGGGTTTATATTTATCATTTCTTGGAGTGTGGGGCTGAAGGAGATGCAGTTGTGGGATTCTGTGATATGTTCTGCTTGGGGTCGCAATAGTTGTTCAAGTTGAATAGGTGATGGTTGTTTAGTGTGGGGTGGTATCTGGTTTCGGGATTGTTGTTGATCATAATTCTTATTTGCGTTGAGTTGTTGAATGATATAGTCGGCAATGTCGTAACCGGCATCTATCTGTTGAGGGGTTGCGTGGTACTCTATTAATTCGGATATAGCGATCCGGCAGGGTATCTGTTTTTTGATTTCAACCATCTTCCTGTTCCACTTTTCATAGCATCCGGCATCGGGATATAGCACTATATCCCGATTTTCGAATACTTTTGATTTTTCAATATTTAAGCCGTTGAGGTTGCCGGCAGCTAACCAGTTGCACTGGGGGATCACCATGCTTGTAATAATGGCTGTTTTTTCTGCCTCAACAATGGCGAGTGGTTTGTCGGGATAGAGTCGCAACAGGTGCTCTCCAAAATAGCACTGGCGAAGGTTGAAGTTGGCATAGGCCGGATTGCTTTTCTTTAGTTTGTTATGTACCCAGTTGATTGCTCCGGTCTTGTTTTTTACTCGTTTGCCCATTTTAGGATTGTACTGCATAATCTTCCCGGTTCGGATTTTTCCATTGATGTCGATTTGCCAAAAAATAACCTCGTTATTTTTTGTGGCTCCCAGGGCATAGTCTTCTACTGCAGCTTCGATCTTTTCTTTCGGGAAATAGTTGCAGAGAAAGCGTACGAAGTTGGAGTTGTAGGATGCTGATTTCTTCAGGTAAATGTAAGGGATGTGGGTTATTTCTGATGGGGGTTTCTTATCCGGGATGCTCCGGGCCGGTTGCATCGGGTGTTGGAGTTGTTGTGATGGTGTTAATTGCCGGGAAGGCAATTGACACGATTCCGATTGCTGGGGAGTTAGAGGTTTTGATGTGGGTTGGTTTGGTGTTGGTTGAGTTTGTTGCTTTTTTGGTTGCATGGATGTAGGTTGTTTTTTAGGTTGGTTGTTTTTCTTTTCG
This sequence comes from Mariniphaga sp., assembly GCA_028702595.1. Classification (GTDB taxonomy): domain Bacteria; phylum Bacteroidota; class Bacteroidia; order Bacteroidales; family Prolixibacteraceae; genus Mariniphaga. Next base: position 4,111 of record JAQVON010000129.1, read on the forward strand.
GGATGATCGTTGAAGTACTGGCGTGGTGTGTAGTGGTAGCCACATTTGTTCTCGTGGTTGCATTTGCCTACTGTCGGGTGGATGGGTTGGGCACTGTCCCCATCGAGGTAGAGGGTGAAAGACTGCACGGCTTTACAAGCCGGGCAGGCGTACCGGGTTGATTTTCCCTTATAGGGTTGGAGATATGGTTTTTTATAGTGTGGCATAAAAATAATTTGTTTTTCAAGCTACACTTTCTACACTTCATACACGATTTTGGAGAAAAAGGGGCTGAAATACCGAAAAAGGTGTAGAAAGTGAACGAAGTGAACGTTCTAAAAAAAATATTTCTTTACATAGACGACCATGCCGTAATTCTTCCGTTCTGATTTTATGTTTACATTCCGGAGCCTCTCGCTGAAGTTTCGCTTTGATACCGGGTGATAACTTCCATCGTAACAGAATAATTTGTAGTCGTTATAGAGGTCTTTGAGTTGTACATACTCGTCCAGTGATGCCCGGTAGCCTTCTTCTTCCAAGAACAGGATAACGGAGTTGGATTCTCTCATGTACCGTTCGAGCACATTATCCACTGCTTCGCTCCTGGAGAATTGCTTCTGATAAAGCAATCGTTTCAGTCCTTCGAGTACCCAGTTGAATACGCCTGACAGTTCGTTCCTGATTATCTTCTGCGCGATCTGTTTATCCTGCCTTTCTTCGGGAATGGTGATATCGAAAGGGATGATCAGGAACCTGCGAAAATAGGCTGCCGTCTGCTCGACTTCCTTCGGGAGTTCATTGCAGTTGAAGATCAGCTTGGCGTAATTGATCAGGGTAAACGGTTCTCCATAAGGCAGCCGGGCTTCGACCGGTTCACCGGAGACCAGTTGTTTGAAAATGGATGCTTCGAGTTTGCCGTTTATCTCGCTGGCGTAATTTACAAGCTTATTTGCTAACATTGCCCGGTAATATCCGTTTTCGTTGGTGAGGTTCTGCAGCGAATAGCTGCTTACATTCTCGGTTCCACCCAAGAGGGCGTTCACGATCTCGAAGAAAACGGATTTTCCATTGGCTCCCTTGCCATAAAGGAGCAATGCCTTTTCAAGTTTTAAAACCGAAGGTTTTATAAAGAGATTCAAGTTTCGCAAGTTCCTAACTTGCCGATTTTAGTTCAAAAAAGTTGAAAAAATGAGCCATATTATCCGATTTGTTAATGATTGCATCGAAGATCTCTTCCTCTTCAATGGAGAAGATCCCGGTCATGATTTTCACCATTTCGAGGATAATACCCCATATCCTCTCCGTTACGG
>JAQVON010000056.1 GCA_028702595.1 Mariniphaga sp.
AGAAATAGAAAAGGTAATGACTGTCCATATAGATAAACCAGGCGTTGATTTTGTGCGGGATATGTTCATTTTCGGGGTATTTACGGGGTTATCTTACAGCGATATAAAGAACCTGCGCAAAGAACAAATACTGTCGGACAGTGCAGGGAACCAATGGATAAGTATTAAACGGCAAAAGACAAATACGGAATCTATCGTTCCCCTGCTGGATATACCCAAAGAAATCATTCGCAAATATGAAGGGACTGGCGAAAGGGGCAAAGTTTTCAAAATGCTTTGCATGAATGTGGTCTGCCGATATACCAAAGAAATCGGAAAGCTCTGTAAATTAGACAAGAAGCTCACTTTCCACATGAGCAGGCACTCGTTCGGGACTACGGTTTGCCTCTCGCAGGGTGTTCCCATTGAAACACTTAGTCAAATGATGGGGCATCGTAATATACGAACCACACAAATTTATGCGGAAATAACAGGAGCTAAAATAGAGGAAGATATGCAACAACTTTCGGAAAAAATTAAAGATGATTATTTGCTGTCAGGTAGTTAATCAGAAATATACCTGAATTTCAGATAGAGCCGTTCCCAAAAGAGGACGGCTTTTTTGTGTCAGTTCAGCCCGTCAAGAACTTTCATCATTTCCAGTATTGAACCTTTGGGCTTAACATTGCCTTCAGCGTAATCGTTAATTTGCCCGACAATGGTCTCAGGTGTGTAAACCGTTTTAATCTCCCCGCTAAAAGAGAATTTCTTTCTCCCTCTTTCATTGAAAAAACGGGTTATACTTTCAATAAATTTATCTGCCGTTTCCTGCTTATCAAAAATAAGGCTTGTCAAACGTTGCTTCTTGTAATAAATGGTGAGTTCAGCTACGGTTGTTCTTGTTGATTCCATATATTCTAAATTTTAGATACAATTTAGCCATAGTTTAATACTGGCACTGGTCGTTGCGAAATTTTATTATCTCAATATTCTCAGGAGCTACATTCACACTTTGATAGCCATCTTGGTCATCCTGATGAGCTTCGGGATTTACTAATCTGTGATAAGTTGAAACTGCAATTCTACCCCAAGGGTTTTCGTAGAAGGTGTTTATATCTTTCGGGGTCAACCTACATTTTAGAATCATTGGGTTACCAATACTTTTTATTTTCTCACCAATGTCTTTTATTGATTCTATTGGCATATAGACTTGTTCCCCTCCAAAATTTTCCAATAATCTTTCTGCTCCGCCATTACATAACGCATATGTAGTAAAATTAAAGAACAATATATTATCTCTATTTTCTTGTGAATCCATGTCAAAATAACTGTCCCATGTATTTGTTATTTTAACTTTCTCTTCATCTGTGAATAGGTGTCCCCAGTTTGACATAAAAGTATTGCGTATCTCTTTTCCTGTTCTACAAATTAACCCCATCTTAGTTATTTCTTCTGGAATAGCTCTTGTGTAATGAAAGCCAATAACTATATTATCCTCGCAAAATTCGTTTATTCTTACGACAATATCATTAATAGGCTCTTCGCTCAATAGGTTTTCAAGAAATTCTTCCTGATAGAAAAGAGAATCATATTTTTTCAATTCCTTTAAAAACTTTTTTGGAATACCATTTAAATTGCCGAGGTTTATAACAGTCATAGATTATGATGTTTTTTTAGATAGATTTACTTTCTTGTGATGTGTCTTGTCGCATTTTTAGATTCTCTGTATATGAGGCATACGGGAAGACCAATGGCATTACACTTCTGACTAAATGGTCTTCTTTATTAAAAAAGCATTGAGCAACTGTTTCATCAAATAAATCAGGGTCTAATGGATGTATTGCATTTGGATTATGATAAATAATTACTCCTTCGCTCCATGTTTCATTTGAATCTTCATTAACAACATAACGTACAAAGTTTGGTTTATCTGCATTTGCTTCGTGATTATATATCATCATGTTGCGAATTATCATGCTACTATTGCTTCCCATGCCAGCTTGCTTACCCATTCGGTTAAATTTAGATGATGTCGCTGTTGAAGAAAAAAGAACAGCACTTATATTTTTATTATTTTCATCTAAAAAGAATCCTGCAGGTATTTTAGTGCCATTTTTTTTCTCAAAAAATTCTATTTTGGTAGGATTGATAATTAACTCTCCTTCATCTGAATGTTTATAATTATCATATCTATACCCATACAAATATTCAAGTAGCGAATTATAAGTCCATGTCATTGACATTGTATCATGAAAATCTGCGACAGCTATAATGAAAGGTTTTCCCTGTACATGTTCTTTCTCCCAATACTTCTTTTTAGCTTTATCATATAAAGCACTCCCGAACATTAATGGGACATTATCTTCTAATTCTGATAAGATTTCATCAGAGCTTTTGGGATAAAAATTTGTTATATTCTTGATATTCTCGACCTTTCTACTTATTGTAACGGCTTCAATTGCAATTCCATCTTCGAATTTATTCACAATAAAATCAGGAGCTTCATATTCTCTTTTAAATGAAAAAGATTGCTCCCTGAAGAAGCAAAAAAGATATAATTCGAAGATGCGTGAATCAAAGCCATTCAAAGATTGGAACTGTTCAATAAAATTTCCGTCTATATCTTTATAATGATATGATATTTCTTTGATTGTTTCTTTTGCACTTGAAAAAAAATCAGATTCTTTTAGGAGTTTATAATGAGGGTGAATCTGTTCTTCATTTTCTAACTCTTCAAATAAATTGAAATATTCACTTTGATTATCGTGCATAGTGATACTATCCTCATTAAAAGCCTTTTTAATCCATTCTCTTGCATCTTGTATTGTCGGGAAATCTACCATCACAGTTATAGCTCGATATTGCATTGCCTTATCTCTAGATAATATTCCTGCAGAAAAGTCTTTATCTATCAAATCTAAACAAATGAAACCAATCAAGCCGCCTCCGTCTGTATAGTATTCTAATTCTTTAGTATATAGCTTCACTAAAGGTTCTCTGGTAAATAGTGCTATTATCTCAAAATATTTTTGAGATAAAGGAATTAAATTTTTCATACATTTTTGCGACAAATAACTGATGCCAAAATTACTAAATATTTGGAATACAGCCACAATCCTTTCTCTCTAATCAACTGAAGATATGGAAAGACACACAATCCCAAGCATATTTTTTCCTTTTTTTATCTGTTAAACACCCCCTTTTATGGAAAGAATGAATAAGGCAACACTTTTGCGGGAAATACTACCCGGAGCGTAGCGGAGGTGTGGAGATTTTCCGTAAAACCCGTAGGGCCTGGTGTTGACGTTCCGTTCTTGGAATATACCTTTGTGTACAGATAAATAAAGGATTACATTAAATTTTATCTTGAAAATAAGTTGTTAAATCCTCTACGGATACCGCATAGTTAGAACCGTCTATCGAATAGAAACCTGACTTTTCGGCGAATGCCTTACTTTTCTCGTTGACAGATTCTATTCCGATATACCTAAAACCATATTTTACTGCTATTTCTGACAGGAAACGGGCAAGGTGAGTTCCATTCCCTGCACGCTCTTTTCGGAAGCTGATTCGGGCTATAATAAGGCAATCAGGCGGGAATATATATCCAACTCTTTGGACACGTAAATAAAGTTCTACCCGGCTGATATTTCGGGTACTTATTACTTTGTTATGTGTCAGATATACTATGGAACGGCGATACTTAAACCGCTCCATTAGGTATATATCTATCGCTTTTCGTATTTCCTCGTACTCATTCATATTGCTAATTTATAATGATTTTATCTTCTGACCCCTCGTTTGGGCTTCTTCTTCTTTTTTCTTTTCACGGGCGTTTGTTCTTCCTCTTGGTTGCTGACATCGGGCATAAGCAAGCCCAATGCAGAGGATAAACCCAAATCAGGAAGATTGAAAGATTGTTTGTTTTCTTGTCTGTTTTCAACCAAATTTGAAAGGTTATTTTCAGAATTGGTCGTTTGAGAATTTGCAAACTTGCTTTCAATCTTGTCGGCATCATTGCCAATCTGCACACCTGCCTGTATATCTGTATTTTTCTTTTCACCGGCAAAGGGTATTTCATTGGTTTCCGGTTCCCGTTCCTGCATTTTAAGTTGGTCAGTTAAGCTGCCGTTCTTCATGGTGTTGTAGTATTCAAATGATTCGGTTAGTGGGCGATTGTGGTCAAATAACCTGTCAAAACCTTTTTCGACCTGTTGAAACAGGTTAGCCCGGTCAAAGCCTCCTTTGATTACCCCTTTCTTTGTATTCTTGTGGTTGGTCAATGGGGACAACTTCTTTTTGTTGGTTTGGTCTTTCCGGCTGACAATTAAATGGCAGTGCATGTTGTGTTTGTTTTCGGAGCGGTCTCGGCTGAAATGGATTTTACCAAAGAATTTAATGTCTTCTGCCGATAAACCTTTATTGAAATTCCGGGCGTACTCCGGGATAAATACCTCCCGGATATATCGTTTCATGGCTTCTGCCCGTTCTGCTTCGGTGTTTCCCATCCTTTGAATTTCCTTTTCCGACGGGCTGACATGGACAGCATAAAACTTGGCATCCGTTTTTAGTAGCTGACCGATATTGCCGTCAATGTCTTTTACAACCTGCGATTTGTAAATATTATCATCCGTCAGGTTGAAGAACCCCTCTGTATATATTCCCTGTTCCATGCGTTCCATATCTTCGTGTTCCAAATAATTTGCCAATCTCCGGCTGCTGCCTGCATTGTTGTATGTCCCTTTGGACGGTGGCGGAAAATCTATGTTCATGATTTTGTTATTGGGTTTCGTTAATCAGTTTCATTATCTCTGCTTTCAGGTTCTCCTTTCGTTTTCCGTCCATTACCCCGCAGGCTGACAATTCCGAATAGAGGGAAATCAACTTCAATAGTTTTTTATTATCCTTTTGGTGTACTTGGGAAAGGTCGTTAATCTGCTTGGCTTGATTGTTTATCACTGTTACGACCTTACCGAACTGTTCATCCAGTTTTTTCAGTACATTGACAAGGGTATTTTTTGAATTGGTTATTTCTGAACCTACTTTTTCGGATAAGTCCCTGGCAACCGTATCAAACTTAACGGCTATCGAATGGCTTGTCCGTATCATAGGGTTAAGCTGCTGTTCTTCGTAGTGACGGATAAAGCGGATAATGTCGTCCTGTCGCTTGCTGATTTTGGAAAGCTCCGTTTTTACGGATTCGGGAGCATCGGCAGGGTTAATATGGGCTTTCTCTAAATATTGAAAAGCCAGTTTTACTATTTCCCCTTTTTTCAGCGAATAGCGTTTACAGATTTTCGCCACCAGATTTGCTGTTTCCTTGTCAATGGAAATGGTGGTAAATATGGTTTTCCGATTATCATTTTGCATAAGTAATTACTTTTTTATGGGAAATGCGATATTCAAACACCTGATAATTAGCAATAAACTTAAATGGCTAATGGAGGGTGTAATTACAGCGTGTTTTGATAACACGCTAAAGCCGAAGGCTTTGCCCCGCAGGGCAAGAGGAGAACAGGACGATAGTCCAGTTCCCTCTTGCTTAATTCAGCGGAATAATCAAAGCCGGTAGGCGGGATTGTTCCTGCTGAATGCGGAGCCGTTAAACAGGAGGCATAGGATAAAAACAGCTTCCTTCATTTGCATTATTCTGCTTAGACTAAAGGGCAGAATTATTTATCTCCGCGCGTAGCTTTTTCAAACTGTTTGAATTGTTGTAGTTCCATGTGTTCGCGGACAAATGCCCGGACATCGGAAGTACGGTAGTAGGTTTTATGGCCTATCATAAAATAAGGGAGCTTTTTACTGGTTCGGTAGCGTTGTAGTGTCCGGTATGATACTTTCAAAAGGAAAGCCAAATCCTGGTTGTCCAGTAGCTTTTCGTCTTCATCAAATACTTCTTTGGTGTTGATAAGCAATTTCAGGTCTGCCCCTATATCGTTCAGCTTCTTGGATAACTTGTCCATCCATTTTTCAAAATCATCATTATTGATATACATTTTGCTTCATTTTTCTGATTATACATTCAAATTTTCAACCGGTTGATGAAGCAAAGGACGGAAGATGGAAGCAACAGAAAAAGAGGAGTAGTTAACTACTCCCCCAAAAGTTATTGATAACAGTCTCTTATCCAAACTGTTGCAAAATGATTATTTTTCATCTTGTTTGTTCTTGCCTTCTTTATCCTTTCGGATTATGAGATTCCGCAGGAAGTCAAGGGCTTTTGTCCGGTTGAACGGTTTCCGGTCGAATACTTTTTCCTGTTGGTCATAGATACTCCCGAAATTAGAATTGAACATTTTCTCAAAAACATCTGCAATCTGGTTTAGGTGTGCAGGCTTACCGTTCCGCTGAAATACTTTTTTTGAGAGGAAAAGGGCTATTACGATTTCCGCCAGAGCAACAATCCCCAAATCGAAAGACTTGGGGAGAATATATAGGTCGGACTTGAATGTCTGCTGGTCAGGTTGGCAAAACTGTTCGGGGTAACGGATTCTAAGGTTTAGTAACTCCAATTCAGAGTTGACAAATGCTAATGTTTTTTGGAGATATGCAAATTTTAAGGCATTTTCCCCCCTGCCCGTAAAAAGGTAATACTGCCAGCGCATCCAACTCTATACGGGTAAAGGTCAGTTTCCGAAAGGATTCTGCAAGGGTCGATTCGGAGTGGTCGTAGATCGAAATTTGTGTTACAAACTCTTCATAGGCATTTTGCATTTCCTGGTTTGTCATTTGTGAAGGATCAGCCAACAGGCTGAACAACTTCGTTTTAGATAAATCATTCATAGCATACTTTTTAGTGAATTAGAATTTATATTAAAATCAATATCTTGTATGCAGTGTGATTGTTCATACGCTTAGGTTCTACTAATTAGGATAAACTTTGGAGTAACCGGAATTCTCAAATATCAAAGTATTAGATTTTCCATATTCATATAATCAAGCTATCCAATTTTTTATTAATGTTCGTTATTTTTTGCATAATATTTAACTTTAATTGTTTGAAAATAGTTTTGATTATTCCTCTTTCAGCAAAACTTATATCCACAATGAAACGTCTTTAATATTGTCTCTTATTTAATCGGCCAAAGTCTTTGTTAATTTGGGTTACAATGCTGTTCGCTTTACCGTATAAGGTTTATGCCTATACTTTCGACAAGGTTCCTGCCCTGAAATAGCATTTCCCAAGTTGGCGGGAAAGGGAGTTGAGTTTTGTGCACATCTATACACAACCAACCGTTCCACTTGCTGTGAATATTACGGGCTATGCCTTTGTAGGTTTCGCCTCCCGGATCGGCGGGGGCGTTGACATAGTCGCCCTCGTGAGCGAGTATTTTTTGTAATGCGGGTTTGAATTGTGCCATAGTTAATTATTATTAGATTAAACATTATTTCTTTTGCAAATACTCATATTGGTTAAATTTGATACTCTGCTTATCTTTGAAACCTATCATTAGGATATCGTCTTCTACTTTGCTAGAACTTACAATGACATCATTCTTAATACGAACCTTTTTCTTTAAAACACAAGTGCTAAACTCAAACCATATTCTTTTCCGTTATAAAAGGGCATAACAACACCGTAAGTTGATTCTTTATCTTTAAAAATCTTTTCTTTGAGAAAAGGGTGAACCCAGTAAGCAATTTTTGTGCTCAGGATACCTATCCCGGCCCCTGCTGCAACATCGGTAAGCCAATGTTTGTCGTTGTACATTCTGAAAAAGCCCGTCCCCGAAGCTATCAGGTAGCCTGAAATACCGTACCATACCGAGACATCTTTGTACTCCTGCCACAAAAACTCCGCTCCCATAAAAGCCGTTGCAGTATGTCCCGACGGAAAGGAGGTTTTTGATGAGCCATCAGGTCTTTTAATTTTGGTAGTTCTTTTCAGTCCGGTAACAGTACTTCCCATTATCAACCATGCTGTCCCTAAAATAATAGTCCGGTCTTTAAAATTGTGCTTCCCTTTTATTCCTAAAGCATTCAAAGCATATACTGAAGCAGAAGGCACATATTGCGAGATGTCATCTATGGTAAATCTCTCATAAACATGCTCGTTAAATTCTTCTTTAATTTCTGTATTTACAAATTTTAACCCGTCGCTTTCCAAACCTGCAACTCCATAGCCGATCAAAACTGTTGGGATGATCAGAGATTCGTATTGGAACTTTAAATTCATGTTTTGTTGTATTGTGTCCGGCTTACTTTCCTGTCCGACAACACCGATACTATAAGTTGCTAATACTAAAAAAAATATTAAGTATCTTATTTTCATTAATATATAATTATTGAGTTGTTATGTATTTTTGTTGATTTACTATCGAGCATTTTATTCGTATGCCTGTTAAAGGATTTGAATTGTTTGCTACGTTCAATGCTGCAAAAATTTCCATTAACGAATAAAACAGGGCTGATAGTATTGGGTAAATCCACCACATAGTTTTATGATTAGAGGGTATCATCAAAGTCAAGTTCCTGTTTGTCTTTCTTAGCGGTTTTGCCAAAATTGTAGGTGAAACCAAAGTAAATTATCCGGGAATCTCTTTTACGGGTTGATTTTTGGTATAATTCAGGTGTATCAATGTAATAAACACGGTCTAATGAATTAAAAACATCAGAAACTGTTAGTATTAAAGATGCTTTGTTGCTCATTAATTCCTGCCGAAACCCAAGGTTAACATGATATGACGGGTCTGACGTTCCCTGTGCTGAAATTCTCTTGGAGCGATAAAAACCATTTAACTGGCACAGGATTGATTTTGTGAGATTTATATTTGCATTTACTTTAGTATCCCAGGAAAAAGCGGTTTTATTATTTGAATATCCAATATTTGAAGCATCTATGATGCTGTAATAGCCATTTCCGCTAATATTGATATTGGCTATCCTGACCAGGTTAGCAGAAACTATTAATTCAGTGCCTATTGCCTGTGATGTTGAAAGATTCGTAAAAGAAGTAAGAAGGATTGTGTCGTTGACATAGGTTCTTATTTCAGTAAAAGCATCATACTTGTAGCGATAATAAACAGTTGGTATAATGCTATATTTTTCTTTTCTAAGGTGGCAGCCAAATTCCAGTGAATGTATTTGCTCAGGTTTAACCAACGGGTTGCCTGATTCCATATTTCTTGGGTCACTATATTCGGGGAATGGGTTCAGTTCATCACTATCTGGCCTTTTTACCCTTTTACTGTAATTAAGCTGCAGTTCCTGGTTATCACCTAATTCATAAGCTAAATGAATTGTCGGGTACAACTTGAAATAATTATTCGGTACAATCGAGTCCAGTGTAATCAGATTCGAATTAATTAGCGCTTGTTCGGCCCGTAACCCGGCAAGGAAACTGAACCGGTCAAAAGAATGTGAAAAAGTAGTATATAGTGCATGGATATTTTGTGTGCAGATAAATTCGTTTGATTTGTTAAGGTCTTTTAACCAAAGGTTTAGATTGTTGTCGAAATCTTCGCCGAGGTATAACAACTTATCCTTAAAAACGTCCAAGACATATCCGGCTTCAAAATCAGTAGTTTCATTAACGGGCAGTGTGTATTCAGCATAAAATTCAGCTTTTGGCCCCCGCTTTTTAATCAAAACCCGTGACAGTGTTTCTTGTTTTACAGGGATAGTATAGTTATCAGTATAATGATTATCTTCTGTTTCGTCATAAGCTGAAAGATTTAATTCAAACTGTAAAACATGTCCTTCTTTTTTAAAGAGATGTTCAAAAAGGGTGTTGATCTCCCATTCCATTTCGCTCTCATCTTTAATCCTATTCGTAATGTATTCACTGGTTACAGTCCCCCTGGAATCCATCCATGAAGAAAATGTATTTTGTAGCCTATGTCCGCTATCGAAACCTGTATTTCCTGATATTTCAAATTTATTCTTGTCATTTACCTGATATTCAACACCCAGATTTATAATATGAGAAACAGGCTCTGAAGAATAATCGCTGTTGGAATTATATATATTTTTTATTTCCAATAAAGAATCCCTGCTTATCCTGTAGTCGGTGTACAGGCGGTTACTATTATATTGTCTTAAACCATAGTTCCCATATATATTCAGTTTACCGGTATTATAATTTAGAGAAAGGCTGGTACTGTACCGGTTACCGTTTCCAGCATTTGCCAATATCATTCCGTTAAACCCTTCCTGCTTTTGCTTTTTTAAAACAATGTTGATCATACCACCTGTTCCATCCGGCTTATATTTAGCCGAAGGATTTGTGATTATTTCAATACGTTCAATATTAGCCGATGGAATTTGCTGTAATGCCATAGCGCTATTCTTATTTAATAATGTTGAAGGTTTGCCATTTATTAAAAATGTTATATTTGTTGTTCCCCGCATACTAACAGTTCCATCAATATCAACAGAAACCGAAGGGATATTTTGAAGAATGTCGCTTACTGAACCTGACTGACTAAATACATCTTTATCAACATTATATACTTTTCGGTCTATGCTATTATTCTGAATGGATTTCTCTGCGCTAATAATTACATCGTGAAGCAACATATTTGCAACCCTGATACTTTTTAAGCCGATGTCTATTTGTCCTAATCTGGTATTGACGGTAATATCCGGAATTGTAAATGTTTCAAAACCAACGCAGCTAACCTGTAAATAATAATTGCCATTTTCAATACCTTCAAAGTTGAATTCACCGTTTTCATTGGTTACTGCTCCTTTATATAAACTACTGTCTTTTACAGTAAAAAGTCCAATATTTATAAATTCTACCGGGTTATGGTTTTCTTTTTCAACTATTTTCCCTTTTATGTAATTTTCTGAATGTGATTGTCCGAAAATGCTTAATACAGAAAGAAGAAATATGCATGTTGCCCCAAGAAATCTCATACTCATATTCGGTTTTTAAGCAAAGATGTCCCTCGATTTAGAAGAAATTTTGAAAATTCAGCTTTCTCGCATGTTTTTATATAATGTATTCTATATTATTTTTTGTTCCGGGCTGAAATACATTGTTGTTATTTTGATTTGATTCTGTATCCGATGCTCCACTCAACAAAGTCTGAGACATGAAAATGATAAGCCCTTAGTGTAATTCCCATAAAGATTTTATCCGTAAAGTGATACTTAATGCCCACTTTCTGGTGAAAAACAGGGCTTTGGTTCGTTAATTTTCTCCGATAGAGGTAAAAAGAGGGTTGCAACACTAAAGATACCTTGTTTACAACCAGTTCATAGGAAGGGTAGATGCTGATTTGCAATTTATCGGTAAACGGGCCGTCAACCGCTTCAAGTTCATCTTCTTCAACCGCTACCTGGGCATTTACCGATCCGTTGTACGAGCATGACATCCCCAGCCCCAGTTTCGATTTATAGCCGATTTGTCTGTTATAGATGCCAGAAAAACCAAAGACGGGGAAGAACATGCCTTCATATTTTTCCCTGATTTCGATGTTGACCGAATCAAAAATCACATTTTTTGTTCCCGTAAACAATGAAAAAGTCCATTCACTTTGTTTTTCAAATTTTGGTATTTCCTGTATAGTGAACACCGGCTTTTTGTAGAAACTATATTTCAGGCTAACTTTGGGCGCAATGGTATTAATTCCAAGGTTTGGTTTTTTTAATGCCCCATTTGAAAAATGTGTGAAAGAAAAACCTGTTTCAAAGACAATATTTTGTGTAAGATTATACTGAAGATTTAAGCCTGCATCAATAATACATGATTGACTAGCCCCAATTGCAATGTTATAATTATTGGTAAGGGGGTCAAAAGGTTTCCAGTTAAACAAGACACCAAACCCCAACTCATAATTGAAGGTAAAGTTCTCCCATCTTTTGAAAGGGGCGTTCAAAAAGCCGTAAATGCCAAACGGAAACCCGATTTCTTTAGGATTATGAAAATCGGCAAAATAGAAGCCAATCCCATAATTAGGGTATTTATATAGTTGTTCCCATTGCTTTTCGCCCGTTGTTTGCCGTGAGAATTTTAATGTATATGCATGGAATACATTGATTGCATCCTCTTGTGCATTATTGCCCCTTATGAAATCGTTAGTCGGAAATACATAACCATTTTGATAGGTTCCCTGTAACGAAAATTTATCCCAAATGCTTTTTTTACCGTTTTCATTTGTCTGAGCAGAGAGGATACAGGGGAAAAAGATAAATAACAATAAAATTTTTTTTCGTTGGAGTTGTTTTTCTGATCTATCTGTCATTTTAAAACCATAATAATTGTTCCGGCGATAATCAGCCCTGCCCTGATAGTGGTTTTTACAGTCAACCTTTTCGCTTTAGAATACAACCAGCAAGCACCTACTTACTGAAACACAAAAATTAAATCAACCTCAAGCAGTTAGTCAGCAATACTTTTCTATCTTTCTAAAAGTTTGATGGTTTCTTATTGTGCTATTTCGGCGTGCAGCCCAGAAAAAACAGATTGACTTCTTTGAACTTAGTCAATACCTTTTTACCATATTCTGTAAAATAGGTGTGAGCAGAAAGTGTTTTGCAATTGAATTCCTTCCATTCTTCATCAGAATATACCTTCCCCATAAATACATCAAATTCACAACGTATTGCAGCTTCATACTTTGGATAGTTAGGCCTTGCAAAATGATATAGATCTGCATCACACAATATTTCTTCCATGTTGGATTGGGGGAATTGAGGAAATTTTGTTGCCCGTATGCAATCCGATACAGCTACAATAAAATCCTGACCACAACCCTGAGCCTTTAGAAAAACCTCAGCTATTTTTATACTTGCTTCTTCGTGTCCTTTGTAAACTTTTGAATACCCACAATCGTGAAACCAGGCTGCGGTAACCAATATATGCAAATCTCTATCCGATAGGTTGCTGTGCAAAGCTATTTCCTTGGCTGCTTCAACCACCTCGTATGTATGGTTCATATTGTGAAAAACAAGGTCATATTTCAGCTTTTCTAAAAGACCTGAAACATAATTCTGTGCATTTACAATTAATTCGCTCATAATCTGCATTCTATAATTTATAACTATAACCTATTCTGATAACCTGTGTTTCGTAATAATCGTCGCTTGTGTAGCTGAAACTGTTGCCCCGAATGTCTTTTTTAATAACCATTGTATTCAACAGGTCGGTGGCGCTGAAAAATAATTCGCCTTTTCCTTTTTGAACGGATTTTTTGATTCCCAAATCCAACGAAAACCGTTGGTCGATTTTGCCCTGCGGGACAATGTCGGGGGCGAGATAAATTGCCGTAAGTTGTGCTTCCGCATTTTTCCAGAATTTGAAATTTGTATTCAGCTTGATGTTTCCTGAATATATTTTCTGCTCCTCAGAGGTAAAAGTATTTTCAACCGGATATTGGTTTACAACTGTAAATGCGTTAATACGGTTGTAGTAGCCATTGAGGGTCAGGTTCATATTTATTTTACCGGATAATTCACGGTCTATAACTATTTCTATTCCGGTATTGTAACTTTTCCCTGCATTTTGAGAAATATTGTATATCAGGTTGGTTGAGTCAACGGTGGTGGCTATCCGCGTAATGGTTCCATTTGAGATTCGATGATATGCTGCGCCATAGAAATACCCTTTATCCCGGCTGTTTTTGTATCCAAGTTCAAAGCTGTTTGTGAATTGAGGTTGTAAGCCCGGGTTGCCAACTTTAATGATTTCGGCATCGTCGTATTTTGGGAAAATACGAATGTCTACTTCATCGGGTCTGTCCACCCTGCGGTTATAAAAGGCGGATAGCTTGTTTTGAGCGTTGATTTTATAGCTTATCCGGGCGTTTGGGAAGAGTTGCAGATATGTATAGCCATCGCTTTGGTAAGTATTGTGGTTAGGGTCAACTTCATACTTTAAATCTACATATTCCAGTCTTAACCCGATTTCCGCCTCTAACTTTTTCACTTCGTAGGTATAATTGCCGTATAAAGCCGGAATAGTCTCCTTGTAAGTGGCTTTGCCGTCTGCCCCTGTATCCAACACCGAGTTATCTGCAGAAGGGTTGAACTGCATATCTGTAGGAATTATCCTTCTCTGGAATTTAAGCCCGGTTTCAAGCAGCCCATGTTTCATTGGTTTGGTGTAGTCCAAAGAAAAGTCTGCTACCTTTTGGTCTGCAATCAGAAAGAAAGATTCGTCCGTGGTAAAAGAAGGGCGTGTATTGGTAAAGAAATATTTCTCGTCTTCCCTGTCGAAGGTATAATTGAACCCAATATTCAGCTTATGCCCCGGTTGCGGAAATTTATGATCGAATAACACAGATGCCATTGCTGCCGTAAGCACTTCGTCTTCGAGAAACTGCCAAAGCCTGAGACTTTCACCTGTATCGCCATTGAAAAAAGGCTGGTCGCCATAATCCTTTATAGATTCGTTACTGAATAATCCTGAAACGGTTAATGTGTTTTTATCATCCAGGAACCAATCCAAACCTGCCTTAGAGGTGAAAAAATTAGTATTTCTATTCCTTTTTAGCTGTTGCTTGATTAGCGTACCGTCATCATACGTCCTGGTTACAAATTCATTCTTATTTAGTGTATGAGTATAAAGGTTGTCGGCTTGCAGGAAAAGGTTTACCTTCTTTTTCCTGTAATTAAGCGACAGGGAGGGATTGATTTTTGGCGTTGCCCTGTATTGCGGACGGATGTCCGGCAAGTTTCCTTTGCGTATCCATAAAGCCCCAAGCCCGGACGATAAACCTATTTTTCCATTGAGGCCTTTTTGTTCTTCTTTTTTTAATACGATATTGATAATACCTGCATTTCCGTTTGCGTCATACTTTGCGGAAGGGTTATTGATTATCTCGATTTTCTGCACTGCTGATGCGGGAATATTGTCTAACCCATTTTGATTTCCAAATCCGGTAATTGCAGTTTGCTTGCCGTCCAATAGCACCACTACCTGGTTGTTTCCCCTTAGTTGAACCTGCCCGTCCATAGCAGTTACTCCGGGAAGGTTGTTCATGGATTGTAATACACTGCCACCACTTTGGCTTACATTGTCATCGACAGTGTAGGTTTTTTTGTCCATTTTACCGTTTACGGCAGCCTGACTGCCTGTAATAACCACTTCTCCCAGTGTTTTGGCTTCTTCTTCCAGTAGTATTAAACCAATGTTGATGTATTTAGAGTTGGAACCAACAAAAAGTGGGGTTGAATATTTTTTAAGACCTATATAGGATACCTCTAAAAGGTAGTCTCCTGGCTTAACATTTGATATCGTGAATAAGCCGTTGTCATTTGAAATTGTTCCAGCTACAAACAAAGAATCTGCTTGTTTTTTCAATATAATATTCACAAAAGGTAAGGTTTCTCCCGTGGCCTTCTCTTTCATTATTCCCGATACATTGACAGAGTTTTGTTGTGCCAGCAAATTAAAGGGGAAAAACATGACGGATAGGAATATTATCAGATTAATCTTCATTATTTTTATTATTCTTACATTCAAAATTTTAGTTAATTCAATAGTAATCATCATTATAGGCTTCATAAAGAAGCCTATTCACCATCATAATTCCTTTTTTGGGGGTATAATGCATCCTTGGAATTACCTTCCACAATATTGAGAAGTGAGGGTAAAACAATTAACAGAACGGGCAGAGCAATTAATAGGCCTCCGATAACAGCAATGGCTAAAGATTGGTGCATTTGAGCCCCACTACCTATACCAAGAGCAAGCGGGATTAATGCAGCAATGGCGCTTATCGCTGTCATAAGTTTGGGGCGTAAACGAATGGATATTGAATAAACAATGGCTTCCTGGACGTTTTCTCCTTTTTTTCGTTCTTGTGTGTACTGCAAATAAGTAAATATAGCGGCCTCGCCAACAATGCCTATAATCATTATTATTCCGATATAACTACCCACGTTCAAAGGCATATGCAGTAAAAAGAGCAAAATGGCACTACCGGCGGGAGCCAATAGTATAAGAAAGCTTAACAGGAGGGCTATATTTAGTTTGCGATACAAAAACAAAAGAATTACAAATACTAAAAATATGGCAATCACTAATATCAAAAACAGCTCCTTAAAAGCCTGTCGTTGTTCTTTATAGGCTCCCCCGTATTCAATATTCATCCCTACAGGTAATTGAATGCTATGCTTTATTTTTGATTGAACATCTTTTAATGTACTCCCCAGATCACGGTTATTTAAACGTGCAGTGATGTACCCAACTTTCTTCAGATTTTCCCGATTAATTTCAGCTACACCTTTTGTCAGTTGAATATCAGCAAATCGTTTTAAGGGAACCAATACTCCATCAGGAAGAAAGACTTTTGAATTAATTATATTGTCATAACCGTTCTTTTCATAACCCGGATAGACCATTCTTACATCACAAAATCGCAAATTCTCCTGAACACTACTTACCAGGACTCCTCCAACCCTCGTCTTTAATTGAAGTTGCAAATCAGCAGGAGACAGTCCAAATTCTTTTAAGTTGGCAAATTTGGGATTAATCGTTACTGATGGCCCTGCTATTACGATGCCATCAAATACATCGGCTGTTCCTTGTACGCTTTCGACCAGAGAAGCTATTATTGCTGAGTACTCCTGGATTTGTTTTTCATCATTACCAAATAATTTAATTTCAATTGGTTGTGTCGAACTCATCAGGTCGCCCAGCATATCTCCAATAACTTGTCCAAAATCAACCGTTAAAGCCGGGAGCTTTTCTTCAATTTGCACTCGTATTTTATCAATAACCTGTCCGGTTGAGAGGCTGCGGTCGGTTTTTAATTTAATGAGGTAATCGCCTCTGCTTGGTTCTGTAATAAAGAAGCCCATTTGTGTTCCTGTACGTCTCGAAAAGGATTCAACTTCAGGGGTGTTTTCTACAATTTTATCTACCTGTACAAGCATTTCCTCTGTAACATCGAGAGAGGTTCCGGGGGGACTGTCAAAATCGAGTACAATAGCGCCTTCATCCATTTCCGGCAGAAAACCTGACGGTAGTTTGGGAAAAATCACCACCATAGTACCTATCATTAGCAAAATGAAAAACAAACTGATAACAGGGCGTTTTACAAAAAATAACACCCAGCTTTTTTTATGAACTGTGGCTGCTTTGAGTTTTTTCTCCTTCTTGTCACCAAAAAATAAAATATAGAATACCGGCAAAAAAATCCAACTTACAAAAAATGAAGCAATAAGGGTTACGATCATTGTATTGGTCATTATTTGGAAATAGGCTCCGGCTACACCCGTCATAATGAAAAAAGGCAGAAAGATTACCAGAGTGCTCAAGGATGAGCCAATCATTGCAGGCAAAAGGTATTTCATTGCCTTTGGAATCAGTTCCCGATATGTTGAACCGGGATGTTCTTCGTGAGTTCGATGTATTTGCTCAACCACTACAACGGCATCGTCAATTACTAAACCTATTGCTGCGGCAATGGCGCCCAGGGTCATAATATTAAAATTATAACCCAATGAGAACATCATTACGATAGTCAACAGTAATGATACTGGTACTGTAATCAGTATAATTAAACTACTGCGGTACGATTTTAAAAATAAAATGGTGATAATAATTGCCAATAATATACCTATCCATAAAACATCACGGATACTATTGATAGCCTCACCTACAAAATCGGCCTGATTATAATATGGCCTTAATGTTACGCCTTGGGGGAGTATGGAGGTGTTTAAATCTGAAATTCTTTGTTGAAGTTCGGCATTAATATCTGATAAGTTTGCTTCCGGCTGTTTCATTACAGCAACCAAAGGCACATCCTTGCCATTCGCTTTTATTTTTATATATTCCAACTGACCCACAATTTTGATTTCAGCAACATCCTTCAGTAGTATCCTGCCTTGGGGTGAGTTTCGTATAACGGTATTCTTTAATTTTTCTAAATTTCGGATTGAGGCATCGGTAATTATCAGGTACAAGCGGTTATGCTCGCTTGCATAGCCTGCGGCTTCAATAAAATTAGCCTGCGAAAGCACATCATTTATATCATTGGGGGTTAACCTGAGTTGACTCAGTTTGTCCTGGTTTAAAACAATCCGGTACTCTTTGTTTTTCCCTCCTGTAACAGCAATCTGTCTTATTCCCTGAATTTGTTCAAGGTAAGGTTTTACTGTATAGGTTGCCAATGTTTTTAGCTCCATCGGAGAGAGGGCTCCTTCTAAAGAGTAACCGGCAACAGGAAGTATTGAAGGGTTCATTTTTTCAATTTGAACTTTCAATGATACCGGGAGTTCAGAGCGAACCTGTGCAATTGCTGCTTCAATTTGTTGTTTTGCAAGATTAATGTCGGTATTCCATTTGAAAAAAGCTGAAATTTCACAACTTCCCCTCGATGTAGTGCTTTGCAGCAAATTCAGGTTTTCGCTTGTTTTAATGGCTTCTTCAAGAGGTTGAGTGACGCCGATAAGCATATTTTCTACCGGTTGTTCTCCATTGTCGGCAATTACTTTGATTTTAGGAAAGGTAACATTGGGCAGCAATTCTACTTTCATTTTGGAGTAAGCAAAAAATCCTGCAACAATTATTAAGAAACCAACGATGGCAAGCGGACTTTTATATAGGATATAGAAGCTATTCTTTTTCATATTGGGAGCGATGAATGATATTTACTCTGGCACTATCGGGCAATCCGTAGCCACCATTTAAAATAAGTGTGTCGGATAGATTAAGATTGGAAAAAATGAGCTGCACCAAAGAGTCAGTTTGAACACCTGCTTTAACAGGGGTTTTTAATGCAATTGAATCATGCACAACTTTAAAAACCCATAGTTTTGTAAGTTCTTCATTGGAATATACGGCATTATTGGGTATAAAAATTCCGTTTTTAATGTCCCTCTCTTTTATTTTGACACGAACATGTACATTCTCGGGCAATTCATCGCCTGTTTCAGGATAGACGAGTATTTGGTTTGTCTGGTCGTTGTTATTGGCAACAGGTAAAGATGTTCCAACCTTACCTTTTATTTTAACCCCGTCAGGCAGTAATATTAAGCATGGTTTATTTTGATATTTTATTGTGTTTTCTTCTAATGGAACCGACACAACAATACGCATAAACTCTTTACTGACACTTGTTGCGAGTATATCGCCTTGTTGTACAAAATCACCTTGTTGTACCAATATTTGGTCAATAATTCCAGAAGAAAAGGACACTATGGTATCAGCCATTTGAGATAATTTTTCGCCTTCAACAATGGAATTTAACAGGGTCGCTTCACGGCTTTTAATTACAAAAAGTGGTTGGCCTGTTTTGACTTTATTGCCAATAGCTATAAAACTCTTTACAATAATTCCGGTTGATTGTGCCTTGATTTGTAGATGTTGGGTAAACTGGGTTGTTCCCTGAAATTCCTTATAAATTGAAAAATCTTGTTGTATTGGATGTATTACAGAGACATTGGGATAGGAAGTTGTTTCGGATTCTGTTTTGTTGTGGGAGTGGCCACATGCAAATAACCCGATTATTATTCCATATGCAATCAAAGCTTTTGTAACCTTAAATGCCAAATCTTCTTTTTTTAGTTGTTTCGAAGCCATTTTACTCTTTAATTATTCCAATAGTTATATTCTACGATTAATTTACTGCGCTCAATTTTGTGATTCACTAAACTCAACTTATTTTGATTAAACTGTTGTATAAAATTCAAGTAGTCTATAATCCCAATCTGACCATTTTGTAACTCTTTATTAAAAATGGCCAATATGTCGTTGTATTCATTTTGAAGTTTTTCTTCTTTCTCGATTGATTTGTTTACAGCCTGAATCGCATTTGAATAGGATATTTTTTGTTTCTGAAGCTCGAATTGTTTTATTTTTTTCTCTTTGGTTGCCTGTTGCATTAAAATAAGTTGTTGTTTTCTGTTAATCTGTTTTTGTTTCCCGTCAAA
This sequence comes from Mariniphaga sp., assembly GCA_028702595.1. Taxonomy (GTDB): domain Bacteria; phylum Bacteroidota; class Bacteroidia; order Bacteroidales; family Prolixibacteraceae; genus Mariniphaga. The sequence goes on from JAQVON010000056.1 coordinate 19,813, forward strand.
CAAGGTGTAGGTTAATTGTATTCCTGCACTCATGCCAACATGATTTCCCCAATGAGGAATTGACGTAGAATTTAGGCCTGTATTGGCATATATCTTTACTTGCGGTTTATATTGGTTCTCAAATACTCTTTCCTGAATTACTGCCGAAAGACTATCCTGTGTATAAGGTTGTAAAAAAAAAGAAGTATCTGTATTTTTATTATTGAATCTGGGTTCATAAAATGCAATTTCTGTTATTTCTGTATCAGAAATACCAGAGGATGCCAATAGTTGGTCTAATTTTAGCTGGTATGTTGATTTTGCATTTTCAAAATTTATCGAATCAGTCATACAGGCTGTTTGTATTAGCCGGAAATCTACATAGCGATATAACCCATGATCTGTTAGTGTTTTAATTATCTCAAGTTGTTGCTTGAGGAGATGTAAATTTTCTTGCAATGATTGGTATTCTGCCTGAGAGGTTAATACATCAAGATATTGCAGGGACAAGGAGTGCTTTAATTCGATAGCAACTGTTTTTATCCGGGTATCTGTTTTTGCTATTTCCAGATTGTTTTGTTCTAACAGGTTACTTACTTGTTTATGGTTAAGGACAGGCATTTCTGTGTTTAACAGCAAAGCATAAAGTCCACCATTAGTTACGCCTATATCATAACCGATTGCTGCTTTTTTCGGGTCGGTTGATATTATTTTACCATTGTTGTTAAAGTATGGTGCAAATAATACTTCTGAACTAATAAATGTTTTCGGAGATGTATTTTCTGCTTTAATTTTTGAAGTTTCCAACAAAAGATAATTTCGTGAAGCTTCAAGTATTACCATATCAGGGCTATTTTTTTTAGCCTGCTCAAATAATTCAGAAAACGTTGTCTGGGCATATAGCCTGCTTCCTACCAATATCGGTATAGTTGTTATGAAAAAAACTATAGCAGAAATCCTATTCATTGCTTCATTGTCATTAAAAATAGGACTGCTTCATTTTTACTAAAACAGTCCTGCTTATTCAAAATCCCATTTGTGGTCTATCACTAAAATGATGATGTGACGGACATAAAGTTTAGATGTCAATTAGTTGTCTTCATCTTCTT
>JAQVON010000057.1 GCA_028702595.1 Mariniphaga sp.
TTTGGATCACGTTGAAAAAGTCAGAAGTGATGAAAGCGTCGTCAGAAGAAGTTACCGGCAAAATCTGGTAATTGATGGAGGTTATTCCATCTTCAGCGATGACTTCGAGCCAGGTGTTGGTATTGACAGTAACGTCAACATATACGGTGTCGAAATTCAGTCTTTTCATTGGAACAAAACCACCCTCGGAATCGATCACGCTCAGAATGGCACCTTCCGGTACAATAAGGTTAGCCAGCAAGGTAGTTAGCTGCGTTCCATACTGCATTCCTGATACTGTTCCTGTTCCGGCAGTGGCTTCGCCGGCACTTTTTGGGTTTTCTGAAACGGTAACCGTATAGAGATTCGATTTCAGTACCGCATCAGGATTCAGTCCATCTTCACTGACATTCAGGATATATTTTGTCCTGTTTTCTTTGTCGGCGGATGTGACGATCAGCGTATCATTCAGTGTGATCAAGGCATCCTGTGCCAGTTCGTTTCCGTTGGTTGAACTCTTAACGAGCAGACTCTGATTTTCATTCTTCTTGATCAGGTTATTAAAGAATGCACTTACTGTTACGCCGGTAACCAGTCCTCTTATGTCTTCCAGATTATACCCGTCAGACACTTTGTATACTTTAGAGGATACGGTAGACAGATATTCTGTTGAAGGATGGAAATAGTGTTTGCCAAAATCGATCAGGCAAGTTAAAGTCCATTGCTCCGGCCAGTCGCCAATGCCGCTGTTGTTTCGGGTTATACGCACCCATTCGCTTTCTTCCGGGGTTTCACCCATGGAGGCGCCCAGTACAGGATTGGGTTTGTTGATGTGTGGTTTACGATAGAACCTGGTAAAGGCATGTCCATCGTCCTCGCTTTCATGTCCAAACAACCAAGAAGTTCCGTCTGCATTTCCAATGACATCGATTAATTCAAAATCATTGGGGTCAGTAGCGGGTTTCAATCCCTCTTTAACAGAGTCACCAACAATCTTGAAAATAAATTGTGCGGTTCCTCCCCATGTATTTGCAATCGGAGTATAATCGTTTTGAACTTCTTCTCCCCAGGGATTTCCCCAGCCGAGGTAGAAGTTCACGTCGCTTTGCCCGAATTTTCCTCCTACAGCTCCCGGCCAGTCATACATGCTCCAACCTGTTCGGCCAAAGCCCCACGTTCCGTTTTGGCTGGGTCTGCCCAGGCAGAAAACATCTCCTCCCGCGACAAACGAATTAACAGCGATGTCAGGCTCCAGATATCCGGGTTTGTTGCCCCAGGCTGCTTCATCCACCCATTTATAGCCGGGAACATATTTGCGGAAGCGTTGTGCCCAGTTTTCCGGATTAAAACGAATAGCATCGGCAGGATTAGTCGACCATCCCCAGGTGATCATATAATCACTTAGATCCAACGGTTGGTTGCCGGGGTTACAGATTTCAATATAGTCGTTAGACCAGTATTCACGCATGATGAATTCCGAGATAAACGGCTCAGCGTGCAAAGGCTGTACGTTTACCGGATCCATTTCCGGTTGCCATTCCACATTATATACTTCAATTGTGGTATCGTCTGTGGCAGTCACTGTATAAACCGTTGTGCGCTCTTCCTGTGTTCCCTTGAGGAATGTGGCGCGTTTCACCTGCACTTTGGCATTTAGGTTTGAAGGTGTAGCCAAGGTAGCTGGTATAGTTTGAACATCGGGGGGTAATTTCAGCTGATAATTAAATACATTGGGCATGAAATTGGGAATGGTATCCCCTTTCCATCCATAAACAGCTTTATACAACACCGGGTCTGGAATGTCGGGCCAGGTGATGTTGGTTAAATTGGCGTTATCATTACCCACATCTACACTCACCTGAATGTAGTATTCTTTTACACTGCCATCTTCAGCAGTTACTTTCAGTACATCGCCGTCCAGCAGGTCAGGTCTTTTCTTATTGTCATCCACCGGAATGACTTCCCAGTTTGCATTGGCCGGTTTCTCCAGTCTCTCGAGCAGGGTATCGATTCGTAATCCGTGGGGGATTCCAGGATTCACAATGGAAGAACCCCCTCCGGTAATCGTGTCGTTGCCGTGTTCCAGACGGGTCACGTGTGGCCAGTTTATACGGGCTTTTTCAATGTAATACCAGTAATCTTCGCCTTCGTTCATCATCGGGATGACCATGTTGTCGGAGGCTGTTGGCGGGCTCACTTCAATGTCGAAAGTAGCACGGTATGCTTCATCTCCACATACAATGACATCCAGTTTGTCACCGGTCATGCAGGCAAATGTCATGGAGTCTTCCGGAACACTGGTATATTGGTAAAACCAGGCGATACCCGGCTTTTTCTTCATATTCAGCATGATGTCATCTGGTCTTCTCAGCCCCCACGGAATTGTGAGTTTTTTGTTTGCAAAATCCACATCAATCACATCCGATTCCAGCGTATTCTCATCCAGCTTGAAGTCGCCGTGATTGCCATACGTCCAGGGTTGTACCCGATTGGCATAACGCCAGCCTACCAGTTTGTCGTCCAGTTCGCTGATGTTTTTAATGGCAATCCATTCCGAATCATCTTCCGCTGTTCCCCGGACAAATTCCGTATTTCCCTGTTTAACGATATTTTTGCGGATTAGGGTAGCAAATGCACCGGCATTGGGATATCCGGCAACATCATAAGCATTCTGATCGACACCTATGTCTTTATTCGTCAGTACGCCTTCCGTACTAGTGGAAGTGTCCCATACTCCCATCACCTGATCAACCACTAACGAGTCACCGTTGGTAAAATGTTGCTCCAGGTAGATGGCATTGTCGGCTTGCCAGATGTCCAGTAAGCGCACGGTGGAAACACTGTCAAATTTTTTAAACTCCTGGCTGATGCCCAGTTCATTGTTGAAAAAATCATAATCAGACACATGAATCTGGTAATCTGCCAGTTTTGCGAGCTGGGAGGGTTCCGGATTGGTGTAGTACTCAAGTCCCTGAACAAGCGCGTTTTGAGCAGAGAAATCGTGCACGTTGGCAATGAGAAAACTTTCTCCCGGCTCCAGCACTCTTTCCGGCAACATCATATACCTGTTCGCCTCAGGAGAATAAGCATTGTTCGTCGCTTGTCCAATCTCGAAATTACTGAGCTGTATGGGATCACTTCCCACATTCGAGATTTCCACAAAATTTCGATAAGGAGCCCCTAGATGAGCCTCAGTTATGATCAATGTCCTGATGGTATCCTCCTGTGCCGAGAGTATACCTGCAAACAAAAACAAAAAAAGTAGAAGTTTTGATTTCATAAATGGTAAATTTTAATTAATCCTTAAATTATCTTTAACTTTGTGTTAAATTAATGTATTATTTTTTATATAAAAAAACTTTTGTGCCATTATTTAGTTTTGTCGGTTAATGTGTTCGATTGTTCAAATTTAAGTGGTGTGCAGATTGCCATCTCCAAATTCCGGTTACACCTGTCTGGTGTAAAAGCTTTTTTTAAATCTAACCTGTTTAATTCATAAAAAATATTTTTGAATTGGTAAAGTGTTATTTGCAAATGATTTATAATACAGATGAACGAAAAACATTTTTCACAAGTGCGTTTATTTCAATCCATCTGCTTCGTTGCGAAACCCTTGAAATAGATAACTATGCCTGCGGGTTCCGGCGCCTTGCATCTGCATCAAACTAAACGCATGAATTAAACAGGCTAAATACTTCATGACCGGTTATCCCTGTTTTTTGATGCCGGTTAGGCCAGGAACAAGGGAGAAAAACAGGAGCAGACATGGAGAAAGGATTCTTTCGTGGCACGGGTACCTGTGTTCAACGCGGGTACTTTAGTCAGGGCAATCCTTTTAGGATACCTGATTATTGAGTTCCATTTTTCCGTCCTCTTTCAGAACGGCGGTTGTAGGAATATGAGTTTCGTGTTGAATTTCCAGTCCGGATGGCAGGATCGCAGTACCATAATAACAGGTAGGGGATTCATTTTCGAAAGAAACAAAAATGTACTGATCAACAGGATAATTTGCTTTTGGTTATAATGCCAGGTTCACAACAGTAATTCCTGCTCCTCCAAAGTCGACATGCTCATCTTTAAAATTTTGAATCATAGGTTCAGACCGAAGGTAGCTGCGTATTGTTTCTTTCAGGATCCCCTGCCCTTTACCGTGCAGGATTCTTAACTGCGGTACTTCAAACATGATGGCCTGGTCGATGAACTCCTGTATTTTTTGAATCGCCTCATCAGCCCGCTGGCCACGGATATCGATCTCCGGTTTAAAGGAAAGACGTCGTTCGGGGTAATTATCTAACAGCTGGCTGCGAGCCATTGACCGGGATGATTTTTCGGCCTTTCTGGCTTCATTTCGGGATAGTTTTTCTACCTGTTCCCGGGGGAGAGACGTGATCAGCTGTCCGAATGCCACAACAGCTGTGTTTTTGCTTAGCTCGATCAGGTCACCCACGGTTTGCTGTCCAACGATGCGTACCTTATCTCCAGGTTTCATCACTTCCGTTTCTTCCTGTTTTGTTTTATCAATCATCTTTTTCGATTCCACCGGTCGTTTCTGATTCCGCTTCTCTTCACGCTGGCGAAGTTTTTCCATTTTGGCAGCAATACGTTCATCTTCATGATTCACTGTTTTATCTACTTCTATTTCCAGGTTTTTCAGTTTTTGACGTGCTTTTTTTGTTTTTTCTTTTTCTGCCTGTGCCAGTTTAATCTCCTGGATAGTATTTTCTATGCGTTTGTTCAGTCCGGCCATCAGGGTGTTGGCATCTTCCCGTGCTTTTTTTAGTATTTCTTTTCGTTCTTTTTGTGTCTCAAGCAGCTCTTTTTCATAGGTTTCGGCCATGCTATCAATTATTTTTTCCACTTTTCTGATTTTTTCGCGTTTAATCTCCCAATAACGTTTATCGCGATTTATCTTACGCAGGCTTCGGTCGAAATCGATATGTTTTTTCCCAATTTTTTCTGTGGCTTTTTCCAGAATATTTTCCGGAAGTCCTATTTTTCGTGCAATTTCAAAGGCAAAAGAGCTCCCTGGTTTTCCAATCTCCAGTTGGAATAGCGGATTCATATTTTGAGCATCATAGAGCATGGCGCCGTTTATAACTCCTTCGTTAGAAGAGGCGAAATGTTTCAGGTTTGTATAGTGTGTGGTGATGACGCCAAAAGTTCCCAACTGGTTCAGTTCGTGCAGGATAGCTTCGGCAATGGCTCCTCCCAGCATAGGTTCCGTGCCGGTACCGAATTCATCAATCAGCACTAGTGTATTCGCATCGCTGTGTTTTACGAAGTGTTTCATGTTCAGGAGGTGTGAGCTATAGGTGCTCAGATCGTTTTCCAGCGATTGTTCATCTCCGATGTCGATGAACAGCTGATGAAAGATTCCACTTATACTGCCTTCACTCAGCGGAATGGGAAGTCCGCATTGCAGCATGTATTGCAGCAATCCTACTGTTTTCAGACACACCGACTTTCCTCCGGCATTGGGTCCTGAAATCAGAAGGATATGATTTTGGGGGTTGAGCTGGATGTCAAGGGGAACAATTTTTCTGTTTTCGCGCTTCAGTGCCAGCTGCAACAGGGGATGAACAGCCCGGTGCCAGCTGATCAGGGGAGAGTCCTGAATCTCCGGAAGAATGGCATTAAATTGCACGGTAAGCAAGGCTTTTGCCCGGATAAAATCAATTTCCCCCAAAAAATCGTAGGAGTAAAATAAATCTGTAAGATACGGACGAATATCTCCTGAAAATTCAGTGAGGATGCGGACTATCTCCCTGCGTTCGGCATACTCCAGTTCACGAATTTCATTATTCATCTCCACAATCTCGTTGGGTTCCACATACGAAGTTTTCCCTGTTGCAGACTCATCATAAACAATACCCTTAATTTTTCGCTTGTTTGAAGCAGAAACAGGAATAACAGCCCTGCCGTCACGTATGGAAACCGATGTATCTTCGTCGACCAGTCCGTCTTTTTGTGCCTGTTTTAGAATGGCATGCAGGCGTTTCGACAGGTTTGACTGCAAGTCAAGTATGCCTTTGCGAATGCTGGCCAGCTCCGGTGAAGCATGATCCCGAATTTTACCGAATTTATTGATTATGATATCAATACGATCGTAAATATAGGGAAAAACCTGAATCCGTTCTGTTTTCTTTTTTAGCAGTCTGAACGTGTTATCTTCCTGCTTGCTGAAAAATAGAACAATAGCCCGAACTGACTCCAGTGACCGCTTCAGATCGAACAATTCATCTTCCTCCAGGAATCGCCCTTCGATTCGGATTTTTTGCAGAGCCTTCCGAAGGTCGTAGTAGTGACTGGAGGGAAAGTTCTCTACCTCACGAATGATACGGCAAAATTCGTTAACCTCCCCCAATTGTTGTGAGATCAGCTCAAAACCTGTCTGAAACTGCATGGCGTCAACCCATTCATTACCCATGATGCTCAGGCACTTATTATGCAACAGGTCGCGTATGCGGTCGAATCCTACCTTTTCTTCAAAATGCTTTGGCCAGATTTTTTCCATCGTTCGTTGTACGTAGTTTGTTGTTTGTTGTTTGTAGTTTATATTCCCGGTTTATTTTTCCCGGGGAAGTGTTCGTGCCACTCTTCCCAAAAGTTTTGCAGTTCGGTTTTCATTTCTTTGTGCAGGGTGAGAATTCCAATCAGATTGGGTATGGTCATCAGGGCAATGGTTACTCCTGAGAGTGTCCACACGATGGTAGTATCAGTAAAAGAGGCAAGAAAATAACCAATAACAAAGATGATACGGTAGTATACTATTCCTTTAATGCCAAACAGGTAATTTACAGCCCGGTCGCCGTAATAGGACCAGCTGATGGTTGTGGAGAAGGCAAAGAGCAGCAATCCGATAGCAACAATATATTGTCCGAAGTTGCCCAGCCAGCTCCGGGTGAAAGCTACGGCTGTCAGGGGCGCACTGTGCATGAGGGAGTTTCCTGTAATGGAAAGTCCCTGCTGACTTATAAGCTTTCCGGAGTTGAATTCGATTATTCCGGTATAGGGCTGGTTGTTGCTCCATACCCTGATTTCTTCAGCAATTGACCGGGCGTGGATCATAGTAGGCTGATTAGGAATCAATCCTTCACTTACTGTCAGGTTTCCTGAAAAGAGGGGCAGGGTTTTTTTACCTGCCAGAAATTGGTTCAGCAATTTTCTGTCATGTTCCATTGTTTCGGAATATGTATCTTTCAGGACGATCAAGTCTGTCTCCTGGAATTTGTTAGGCAGTTTTTCGGTCCAGACGCCTGATGAGAGCAGGATCAGACCGGTAAGAAAACAGATGATAATGGTGTCGATAAAGGGTTCAAGGAGTGCAACCAGACCTTCAGAAACCGGTTCGTGAGCTCTTGCTGAAGCATGTGCAATGGGTGCGGATCCCTGGCCTGCTTCATTGGAGAAGAGTCCCCTGTTTACTCCCCGGTTAAAGGCAAATGCAATACTTCCTCCCAAAAATCCTCCTGTAGCTGCAGTGCCGGTAAAGACATCACCAACTACAGCCAGGATAGAAGGGATCAGGTTTTCAATATTATAGGCAATCACTAATATTCCCCCCAGAAAATAGAAGACAGCCATGATGGGAACAAGGCGGGAGGTAACCTTGGCAATTCGTCTGATGCCCCCAAGAATAACCAGTGCCAGCAAACCCGACAACACAGCTCCGGTAAGAATATGGTTTATCCCGAATGTTTCAAACAGAGAGTTGGAGATGCTGTTGATCTGAGGTAAGTTTCCGGTTCCGAAAGACGATAAAATAGTTGCTGCCGCAAAGAGTGCTCCCATCACCTTCCCCGTTTTAATCGTTTTGTTATTTTTAAGCCTGATATTCAGTCGTTTACTCATGAAATACATAGGGCCGCCGGCAATAGTGCCGTCAGCAGCTTTCTCACGGTATTTATGGGAAAGTGTCACTTCCACAAACTTCGTTGTCATACCTACTGCAGCTGTAACCAGCATCCAGAAAAGAGCAGCAGGACCTCCCAAATGAATGGCCAGGGCAACCCCTGCAATATTGCCTGTTCCAACAGTGCCCGAAAGGGCAGTAGTCAGTGCCTGGAAATGTGAGGTGTCTCCCTCGTCACTTTTCTGGTCAAATTTGCCCCGGACAATAAAAAGAGAATGCCTCAGGTATCGAAATTGCGGAAATTTTAAATAAATGGTAAAAAACAGACCTGTTCCTAACAATAAAAAAACGAACCACTGCGATCCTCCAATAAAACCATCGATTATCGTAAGAAATTGATTTATTTCATTCATTTTTGGTTCATTTTTTTTATTTTCCGCTAAAAATAATAATCTATTTCATAAATTAGCAACATAATTTTAAATGGATGAACCATGTTACCCAGATTTCTTTTAGCTGATAATTCGTTGGATACTCCGGATACCATATTTGTGGTACATACGCAAACACCACGTTTTATCATTGAAACCGATATTGATGATTTCAACAGCAACCAGTTTATTCACTGGATTGATAAAAAACCCGAAGATGAAGACCAGATTGCCCGTTTGGTGGAAGAGTCGGAAGATTTTTTGGAGCAAGAGTTTGAAAATGAGGAGTTTTTGGGCGACGAAGAAGAATAGCCATGGAGAAAATAAGCCAGCCCAAGAAATTATACCGATCGAGAGACAGTATTATCGGTGGTGTTCTTTCGGGTTTTGCTGATTACATTTTTGCAGACAAAACTCTGGTACGACTGGTTTTTGCCCTGGTTTCCATTCTTTCGGCAGGATTCCCGGGGTTGTTGGTATATATTATTGCGTGGATTGTAATTCCTGTGAAGCCTCAGGAATCCTGATCTTTTTTTTCCGGCGGACTACCAGGTAAGCTCCTGAGATGACAAGCATTGCTCCTAAAAGTGTTACTGGTGAGAAACGTTCATGGTCAATCCATTCAACCTGGAGATAAGTCAATATTCCCATGGTAACGAAGGTGATGATGGGATTTAGGAAGAGGATCACACTCACTTTACTCGCTTCGAGATAACGCAGGGCCTGGGCCAGACTGCTATAGGCTATGAGTGTGTTAACACCGAGGAAGATGAGCAATAACAACCATGTCCAATGAAGCTGAAAGACAGGTGTCAGGTTGATAAACGGCAGATAGATCAGCGTAGGGAAACCAAATAAGAAAATATTTAACAGGATGGCCGGATACCGGGTCACTAGTTTTTTTTGCATAATGGCATATAAAGCCCAGGCTATGGCTCCGCTTATGGTGAGTAGTACCCCGATGTTATAAGTCTCTTTCCCTTCAAAAAATGCCCGCAGCTGGTCATTGTAGAAAAATGCAAATCCTACCAGAGCAATAGCAAATCCTGCAATTTGCATCCGGTTGATCTTTTCCTTGAAGATGAGAACTCCAGAAAGAGCAAGGATCATGGGTCCAAATTGGATGAATAGTTGTGCATTGCTGGGGGTAGTATAATGAATTCCCAGCATGAATCCCAGGTAATTCCATGATAGTCCGATAGCTGCAATTACCAGTAATAATGGTGGTTTTATCAGCATTTTCAGTGCTGAAGGCTTCTGGTAAATTTGCCATACAAACAACGAGGTAAAAGCCACGAAAAAACGAAACCAAACTATGGTTTGTGGCTCAACTTCACGGACTGCAACCTTCAGGGCAATCGCTAAAAATCCCCAGAAAAATGCGGTAATTGCCGCAAACATAATCCCTTTGGATTGGTTGGTCATGATCAATTCGATATGTTTTCTTTTCCAGTTTTTTCAAGACTAAAAATGAATTATTTTCTTAATTCAGCTCCAATTTCTCTCTCAAATGCAGCTACCAGTTTTTGCATGGTTTTATCAATCTGGTTATCGGTAAGCGTACGCAAGTCATCGCGCAGGATAAAATTAACGGCGTATGACTTCTTCCCTTCCGGAATTCCTTTCCCCTCATAAACATCAAAGAGGCCAACCTCACGTAATATTTTACGTTCAGTTTTATAGGCTATTTCCTCTACTTGCTTAAATTTCACCTGTTTATCGATGAGGATAGCCAGGTCGCGGCGAACAGCAGGAAACTTCGGCAGTTCTTCGAAAGTGATCCTGCTTTTGGATTGTTTCATCAGAACAGTTTCCCAGGTGAAATCAGCATAGTACACCGGCTGATCGATTTCAAATTTTTTCTGGATTTCTTTGGATACTTTACCTATTTCCAGCAATGACTTATTGTTTTCCTTATAGATTAATCCTTCTGAAAGCAATTCATTCTCTGATTCCTGTATTTTTAGCTGTCGGCTTATGAATCCCATTTTTTTCAGGATGTTTTCAGCGATAGATTTCAGTTGAAAAAATGACACCGGTTGTTGTTCCCCTGTCCAACTCTCAGTCTTATTTTCCCCGCTAATAAAAATACCCAGGTGTTCTTCTTCCCGGTAATGTCGAACCGGACTGTTTTTTTCTTCGATACCGGTAAAGAAGTAGCAATTCCCAAATTCGAAAAGTTTTAAGTCTCTGCTTTGCCGGTTGATATTGCGGGTTATACATTCCAGTCCGCCAAAGAGAAGCGTTTGGCGCATGCCATTCAGGTCTGAACTCAACGGATTCAACAGTTGAACAGTTTGCTCCGGTTTCCATTGTTTTAGTTCAGTATAATAACTGGTTTTCGTTAGTGAGTTTGACCATATTTCATTAAATCCCTGTGCTGTAAGCATTTCTGCGGTCAGGTTTCTCAATCGGTCAGGATCAGGTTGCGGAGGGTATTGAAGTGATGATTTGACCAATGATGGGATTTCCACATTATTATAGCCATAAATCCGGAGTATTTCTTCAATAACATCCGCTTCTCTTTTTACATCGACACGGTAGGGAGGAACCAGCAGCCAGATTCCGGTATCATCTTCTTTTTCAATCTCTATTTCCAATGCCCGGATAATTTTCTTGATGGTGTCAACACCCAGTACTTTACCGATTAGGCGGTTTATATTCCGGAATGAAACAAAAACGTTGAAATACTCTGCCGGGTTAGGGTAAACGTCTACAATTCCGGAAGAGATGGTTCCTCCGGCCAGTTCTTTGATAAGCAGTGCAGCTCTTTGGAGGGCGTAGATTACACCATTGGGATCGGTTCCCCTCTCGAACTGGAAGGAGGCATCGGTATTCAGTCCATGCCTGCGCGCTGTTTTGCGGATAAACACTGGGTCGAACCATGCACTTTCAAGAAAAACCTGCGAAGTGGATTCTTTCACTCCTGAATTTATTCCTCCAAAAACTCCGGCAATACACATGGGCCCTTTCGTATCACAAATGGCCAGATCTTCCTGATGAAGCTTTCGTTTAACTCCGTCGAGAGTGGTGAATTCTGTTCCTTCCGGTAAGGTTCTGACGATAATTTTCTGTCCTTTAATCTCTTGGGCATCAAATGCATGCAGTGGCTGACCTGTTTCGAACAGGACATAATTGGTAATATCTACTATATTGTTAATGGGAGTATGACCAATAGCCTGAAGCCGGTTTTTCAGCCAGTCTGGTGATTCTGTTACTTTTACTCCCGTCAGGGTAACACCTGCATACCGGTGGCAGGCTTCCGGATTTTTTATCTCCACCGGAATTTCCAGATTGTGATGGTCTACCCTGAAATGATCTACCGGAATGCGGCTGTAGCGAACGGGCCGGGTTTGATTCAGAAAAGCAGCCAGGTCACGGGCTACACCAATATGAGAGCCTCCGTCGATGCGATTGGGAGTTATATCAATTTCTATTACCCAGTCTGATTTCACGTTAAAATATTCCTTAGCCGGTGTGCCAACGGGAACAGAATCCTCCAACACAATAATCCCTTCATGGTTGGTTCCAATACCAATTTCATCTTCGGCACAAATCATACCTTCCGATACCTCACCCCTGATCTTAATTTTTTTCAAGGTAATTTCCTGGTCTCCCATATAGAGTATAGTACCAACCGGAGCTACCACAACGGTTTGCCCGGCAGCCACATTGGGCGCACCACACACAATAGATAACAGTTGCTCATTGCCAATATCGACTGTCGTCTTACTCAAATGATCAGAGTCAGGATGTTTTTCACAGGTTATGACGTTCCCAATGACAAGCCCTTCCATTCCACCCTTAACGGTTTCAATCTCTTCAAGACTTGCAACTTCTAACCCTGTTTGTGTCAGAATTCTGCAAATTTCTTCCGGAGACTCATCTAATTGGATATAATCTTTTAACCAGGAATATGAAATCTTCATGAGAATATATTTATTTTTATATGTTTTTCTTATGGTTTAAAGAATCCGACAAAAGTAAAGATTTTTCTTTGGAATATAGCCATGTCAGGTTTTACATATCGGCCCGGGGGTTATCTTAAATTTTTGTTTCATAAAACAAGTTGGTTTATTCTTTTGTGTTAGAAACTGTTTTAAATTTATCCATTTATTCTATTTTGCGTCTTTTTCACTCATACTGCTGCAAAATTTCCTTAAATAGCTATGGCTATTCGCGTCAGTTTTGCCTTGTCTGAGCAAAAAACAGATCAAAATATTTCTAACCTGTTTAATTCATGCGTTTAGTTTGATGCAGATGCAAGGCGCCGGAACCCGCAGGCATAGTTATCTATTTCAAGGGTTTCGCAACGAAGCAGATGCATTGAAATAAACGCACTTGTGAAAAATGTTTTTCGTTCATCTGTATTATAAATCATTTGCAAATAACACTTTACCAATTCAAAAATATTTTTTATGAATTAAACAGGCTAAAAAACAAAATCAAAACAGTCTCTTAAAATTGTAAAAAACCCAAGGAACTAATAAGTATCATAAAACAAGTAGGATAAAATCCTTATTTTGCGCCTGGAAATAATTAAAATTATATAGCATGAGAATTTTTACTGCAATCATTGTTTGTTGTATGGTAGGTTTTTCCTGCCAGAACAGAAAAAATCAACCAGATATAAGTATGGAAAATCCTTTTTTCAGGGAGTGGACAACCCCTTATGGTGTTCCTCCATTCGATGAGATTGAGTTAGATCATTACCTTCCTGCGCTTAAAGAAGGCATAAAGCAACAGGAATCGGAGATTGCCGGCATTCTTCAGAATTCAGCAGATCCGACATTTGAGAATACCATTTTGGTACTTGATAAGTCAGGTGAGCTCCTCAGTAAGGTTACGGGGACTTTTTACCCGCTGAATTCAGCCAATACCAACGACGGGATGCAGGCTCTGGCCAGGGAAATTGCCCCTTTGATGACCCAGCACCGGGATAATATTTCGATGAATCCGGAACTGTTCAGAAAGGTGAAAAGTGTTTATGAGCGACGAAATGATCTTGGTCTGGATGCTGAACAGATGCGTGCTACTGAAAAGTATTACGAGGATTTTGTGCGTAATGGAGCCAATTTATCAACCGAAGACCAGGAAAAATTGCGTATTCTCAATGAGGGACTGTCAACTTTAAGTCTCCAATATGGCGAAAACCTGCTTGCTGAAACCAACAGGAATTTCAAGCTGGTAGTCGACAAGAAAGAAGATCTTGCCGGATTGCCGGATGATGTCATTGCACGGGCTGCTGATGATGCCAAAGCTTTTGGAGAAGATGGGAAATGGGTATTTACTCTGGCTAAACCCAGTATGATTCCTTTTTTGCAATATGCTGAAAATAGAGACCTGCGGGAGAAATTATACCGTGGATATTTTATGCGGGGGGATAATAACAATGAATTTGATAATAAAGAGAACATCAAAAAGATGGTGAAACTGCGCGATCAGCGAGCCAAATTGCTTGGTTTTAAGAATCATGCAGAATATATCATTGATGTGAATATGGCGAAAACTCCTGAAACTGTTTATGACTTTCTTTATCAGATTTGGACCCCGGCTATCGAAATGGCAAAAATGGATGTGAAAGAGATGCAGGCCATCATTAACCGTGAAGGAGGTGATTTTAAACTGGCATCGTGGGATTGGTGGTACTACATAGAAAAATTAAAAAAGCAAAAATTCGATCTGGATGAAGCTGAACTGAAGCCCTATTTTAGTCTGGAGAATGCCAAAAAAGGGATATTCTATGTGGTTGAAAGACTTTATGGGTTGAAGTTTGAAAAGCGGGACTGGCCAGTTTATCACGAAGAGGTTGAAGTATATGAAGTGCTTGAAGCTGATGGATCCAACCTGGGTGTATTGTTTATGGACTTCCATCCACGTGATGGCAAGAGGGTAGGAGCCTGGTCGACCGGTTTCAGGAGTGCTACCTACCGAAATGGCGAGCGTATTCCACGTATTGGTTCCATTGTAATGAACTTTACCCGTCCCTCCGGGGAGAGTCCGGCGTTGCTGAGTTTTGATGAGGTTACTACCTTTTTCCATGAATTCGGCCATGCATTGCACGGGTTATTTGCTGACGGGCCTTATGACAGGACTGCCGGGAGCGTACCGCGCGATTTCGTGGAACTACCCTCGCAAATCATGGAAAACTGGGCTGCCGAACCTGAGGTTATGAAGGTGTATGCTACTCATTATCAAACTGGTGAACCTATTCCCGATGAGTTGATCAGGAAGCTGGAGATGAGCGGTACCTTTAATCAGGGATTCAGCACAGGAGAATTTGTAGCAGCTGCTTTGCTTGATATGGACTATCATACAGCAGCCAACCCGGAAATTGTGGATGTCCGTGCCTTTGAGAAAGCATCCATGGAGCGGATCGGACTGATCCCTGAAATTCTGCCCCGATACCGGAGTACCTATTTCTCCCATATCTTCAGCGGCGGCTACTCAGCTGGTTACTATGTATACTATTGGGCTGGAGTACTCGATACCGATGCTTTTTATGCCTTCAAGGAAACAGGAGATCTGTTTCATCCCGATGTGGCAGCAAAGTTCAGGACACTGCTTGAGAAATGTGGCTCGGACGATGGTATGGAAATTTATAAACAATTCCGCGGGAAAGAACCCTCTATTGAACCCTATCTGAAAAAGAAAGGACTGAAATAATTCTGAAAAATACTACGGCTGAAGCCGGGTGCTGTTTTTGGCGATACTGACCATGGTCTTCTGCCGGAACCAGAACCTAAAATCAGCAACATGTTTTAACATGGTGTAGATGAGGTGAAACTTTCAGATCCATGTCAAATAAAAACGTGGATCTGTTATTTTTTTACCAATACCGGGATGGGTTGGGTATTTTCACCCGCATACAAACTGACATGAGGGAAGGGAATTTCAATGCCCTCCTGATCAAAAGCCTGTTTTATCTCCTGAAAAACGGTATTTTTTACGGTCAGGAAGTTTGATTTTTCCACCCATATCCCCAACAGGATTTCTATGCCGCTGGTTCCGAAATTCTGAAAGATGATTACCGGCACGGGTTCGTCGAGGCACTGAGGATTCTGCCTGGCAATTTGATCCAATATCCTTTTAACTTTGCCCAGGTCTTCCTTGTAAGCCACACTTATCAAAATGTCCATACGCCGGATCGGAAAACGGGTGAGGTTGATCAGCTCAGTGCTAATCACCATCTGATTGGGTAAACGGATCAGTAGGTTGTCGAAGGTTCGGATCTTGATAGAAAGCAAGTCGATACTGAAAACAGTACCGGTTTTATCCCCCAGCCGGATGACATCACCTATCTCAAATGATTTTTCCGAAATCAGGAAAAACCCACTAATAATATTGCCGATGCTGGTTTGTGAGGCTACGCCGACAACCAGTCCGATGATACCTGCTGCACCAAAAATGGGTGCCAGGTTGATCTCTAATTCAGAAATAATAATCAGGAATACAATTACAAAACCAGTGTATTGAATAACACGGTTAATGATCATTTTTCGCTGACGTGACCATTTAACCGGTAAAACTTTTTTAACCAGATAAGCAATAGTATAGGTAATGGCAATACCTACTGCCAGGATGATCAATATCCGGATGGTTTTGGTAAGAGTGGCAAACGTAAAAAATTCTGACCAGTCGAAGTTCATAATTCCTGTCGGTATAAATTTTTGATAAAGTGAAAATTAATTTTTAAAAGATTGGTTGATGCTTCAATTCGCGGGCGGGTAACGATTTCAGCCTTTTCTCCGTGATGGATTTTTGAGTAGTTAAAACTGGCTGAACTAATCACCTCTTTTCCTTTGTATTCAATGGCTACCTGGCTGCTGATTAATTTTTCCTCTTTTCTGTAAATAGCCATGTTTTCCACCCGGATGATCAGTCTTTCCACTTCCAGTAAAATGGAGGAGTTATTAAAGATGGTTACCGGACAAACTGCATGGAAAGATGGAATTTCCAATTGGTCCATTTTTCGAAAAAATTCACTTCCCAGAGAGAATGCAGGTTCTCCATCGAAAGCTTCTCCAAACCAGGTGTCAGAAAGTCGCTTTGCAGGGAGTTCTTTGAGCAAATTCTCAGGAAGAATTTTGGAGAAATAAACCTGTATGGTGATGGGAATAGTCAGGAAGAAGGTAAGTTTTTGAGTTGGCGAAACATGAAGCTGACTGCCTTTAAATACTAACGGTTTAACAGGCAGGGCGGGAGAGAGGATCAATGAATTGGATTTGCCTGTCTGAAAGTATTCCCCCAGTGAAAAGTTGGGATTCGTATTTTCACCTTCCCTGAAGCAGTCCGGATAGAGGAGAATCCATCCCTCCTTTTCCCTTTTTACCCCCAGGGAAAAGTTGCCGGAGGAGAAAATCCGGGTTTCTCCGGGCATCATTTGATATTTTCCAAAAAACGGATACATGCTCATGAAAATCCTTTTTATTGTGTGGATAAAATTAATAAAAATGATGAAGAAAAAACGATGCGCTACAGTTTCTGCCGGGAACTTCACCGGCTTTCCGGATATAGCAGCAGTTCAGGATTAATTTGTTTTTGTTAATCCTGCCTTCCCCTGCTTCAGGTAAAGACTGTCCAGTTCTTCCCACCGCTTTATCATTTTTCCCAGTCGCTGCCGGTTCATTTTGTCCACGGGAGAATTTTTCATGTTAAAAAATTCATCCGCCAGATTCGTTATTTCCGTCCGGTCTTTCTCCATATCGTATAGCTGCCATCTCCCATCAATGGCGGAGGAAATGACTGCTTTCCATTTGCCTTGTCGCAGGGCTCTGTTTCCGCTGTGTTCAAAATAGAGCTCCTGGTGGACCGGCTGATCATTTTTAAACACAGGGATCAGACTTCTTCCCGGGAGTTCTGGCGCCTGGTGTCCATTTCGCTCTTTCAGTTCATCCACTTCTGCCAGTTCCAGGAAGGTAGGCAGGAAGTCGACTACATGGCCCATAGCATGTCGGAATTCCCCCTTGGTTTTAATCCCTTTTGGCCAGTGGGCGATCAGGGGCGTGGCAATACCACCCTCGTGGGTCCAGTATTTATGGCGGCGGAAAGGAGTATTGGAGGCAGTGGAGAACCCGGGTCCCAGACAAAGGTATGAATCTCCTGCCCCGAGAGGTACGTTTCTGTCATGGCCGTTGCCGCGCACTATCTGCTCCGCTGAAGCCCCGTTGTCGGAAAGGAACAGCACGAGGGTGTTCTCCAGTTCACCCATGGCTTTTAGCTGATCCATGATTCGGCCTATTTCCCGGTCAATCCGATCGACCATGGCTGCGTGAATAGCCATTTTAGTTGCCTGCAGGTACTTTTCCTCATTGTTGAGCTGATCCCACGGTCTGGCCAGGCGAATTTCTCCCGGGATCGTATCTTTTAGCCACTCTTCAGAACAGCTCCAGGGTGCAGTTACATGGTATTCAAAAGCACTGTTTTCTCCCAGTCGGAAGCCATGCTCCTGCTGTCTTTTGTAACGTTCGCGCTTGAGTTTCTCCCAGCCATCCAGGTAACGGTCACGATACCTGTCGATGTCCTCCTGTGATGCCTGCAAGGGGAAGTGAGGCGTTATAAATGCCGTATAGAGAAAAAAGGGAGTTTGGGCATGCTTCTGCTGATGCTCCTGCAGGAATTGGACAGCATGGTCTGTAATGATATTGGTGGAGTAGTAGTTGCTTTCCTGACCGGCGGGAGGTAGTTTTTTGTCGTCAAGAAAATGATTGTTTGCAGCAAAATGACTGTTGTAACCTCCTGTATGATAAGACCGGTCGAAACCGCCTTCTTCCAGCTGGGTCGTCACGTTGGGTACATGCCATTTCCCGGAGTGGTAACATCTGTATCCTGCCTGTTTCAGATGATGAGGCAACAGGTAGCCCCATAACGGGAATTCAGCTCTTGCCCCGTCGTTATTCACCTGCTGGGGATAATACCCGGTAAGAAGTGAAGAACGCGTGGGCCAGCAACGCCCACAGTTATAGAACTGAGTGAACCGGAGTCCGTTTGATGCCAGGTTATCCAGAACAGGAGTATGGATTTCACTGCCATAACAGCCTATATCCGAGTAACCCAAATCATCTGCAATAATGATTACGAAATTGGGAGTGTCCTGCGTTCCCGTTGGTTGAGAGGCTCTGACAGAAACAGAATGCAGCAATAGTATTATTGCAAGTATGCCTGAAATTGTTGTTACTTTCATTTATTTTTAGTTTTATTTGATAATCTTCTACTACATATCCAAAATAAGTGATTGATGTAAAATAAGCTTCATAGCTAATCAAAGGCCAGGCCGGTCTGTCTTCGGATATAGAAATGGTCAATAGTACCTTTCCCTTTTCTTGTTACCAGGAACTCTACCAGCTCGGCTATTTCTTCGGGTTGAATCAATTCTTCTGCGTTAATATCAGGTCGCATTTTGCTTACCATTTCGGTATTCACTCCTCCCGGTGAAATCAGGTGGACTTTTATACCATCCCTTTGCACTTCTTTGGCTAACACCTTTGTAAATCCGGCAAGGGCGTGCTTCGATGAAGCATAAGCTGCCTGACCTGCATAACCTTTAAAGCCGACAACTGAACTGATATTGATAATTACCGGATTTTCACTAAATTTCATAAAAGGTATGGCAGACTTACATAAAAAGAAAGGCGCGCGGGCATTTATACGGAAAAGTTTATCCCAGATTGCTATGTCTGTTTCTGAAATTTGCGCGGCATGAGCCAGGCCGGCATTGTTGACTAAAACATCGATTTGTCCATAATGAGCCAAGGTCTCCTTTACGATAAATTCCGGCATTTCTTCCTTTTCCAGATCAACAGAAAGGGTAAAACAAGGTACTCCCATTTTTGTTATAACAGACTTCAGCTCTAAAAGATCTTTTTCATTCCTGCCAACAAGAATCAAAGAAAAATTCAACCCGGCAAGTTTCAGCGCAATCGTTTTGCCAATCCCTCTCGAAGCCCCTGTTACAATAGCTGTTTTCATATCATTAAAATTAATCGTTTTTTAAGGTATTTGCCTCATTATTAGTGTTTATTTAAGCGGTATTCGATAGAATACTTACGCATTTCGAAAGAATTCGCAAGCTCATTTCGATGGAACTCCCATAATTTTAATTATACTTTTTGCAAATATAGTACATGAATTGGTGGCAGGAAAAGAGATGGTGGCCACAGATTCACAGAATTTAGTTCTTCAAAATTTTATAGTTTGGATATGAATCGGTATTTCCCTGACTGGATTTCAAAAACTGCCCTGCCGTTTACCTGTCTGATAAACGTCACTCCTTCGGCATTTTCGATGTTTTGGTTCCCTTCCGTGACATTATCCTGAGATGATGCCGGTAGATACAGCGTAGCAGAAGTATTTGCAGGGACTGTTATATCATATACGATCTGACTGTCTTCGATTTTCCACCCGCTTTCAATCCTGCCATACATGGAATCATAATGTCCCTTTGCATAGGTCATCCTGCCATCCGGATCGGGAGTGGGTCGCAATATGAAATGTTTAAATGCGGGGTGGCTTTCATCGCGTTCGATGCCCAGCGAATAATTATACAACCATGCTCCGACCGCACCGAATGAGTAGTGATTGAATGAATTCATCCCGTTATTTCCTCCAAATCCATTTTCCACCGTATACGAATTCAATCGTTCCCAGATAGTTGTAGCACCCTGATCCACCGGGTATAACCAGGAAGGGTAGGAGGTTTGCTGCAGCAATCGGTATGCGATCTCGTCGTATCCATTGTCGCTCAGTGCTTTATTGATAGAGGCCGTGCCAATAAATCCGGTCATCAGGGAGTATTCAGGAAGGATTTGGCCAGCGTCATCCCTGTTTTTTCGCATGACTGCTTCTGCAAGATGTTTAGCAAATGATGTCTTATACGGATCAGAAACCACATTTAATCCCAGGGGAACGGCATAGGAGGCCTGGGTGTCCAACTCCTGTCCCGCCTGTTCCTTTCCCACTTCTGCGTTTTCCCCGACAGCCGGCCTGCGGCGGGTGATAAAACCGGATTTTACCGTTTTGTAAGTATCCTCATTTATATAGGTTTTCGTAAAAAAAGCCTTGCGCTGATCGCGCTTTTCAATGAATGTCGCAGCATCATTTTTTTTATCCAAAATGGTAGCTATCTTCGACATAAGGTCCAGATCATAGATGTAATAGGCCTCCCAGATTAACGTATTGTCGTTTTTGTTTACCTCCGGACTCAGCCAGTCGCCCAACGGGCCTTCATTTATTACTCCGGCTTTCGGTTCTATTTTGGATTCCAGAAAGGAGAGGTAATCTTTCATGGCCTTGTAGTGCGCTTTTAGCATTTCAGTATCCCCGTACTGCTGATACGATTCCCATGCCACCACAATGCCTGCGCTTCCCCAGAGGATACCACCAAATCCCCCGCCCAGGGGTGCGACATCAGCAAATCGGCCGTCCTCCCGTTGTGAGTCCCGCATATTGAGCAGATGCCGGTTTAAGAACTGGGAAGCATCTGTAAGATAGGTGGAGGTACGGGCAAAAACCGAAATATCCCCGCTCCAGCCCATTCTCTCGTTCCGTTGCGGGCAGTCTGTCGGGATAGACAGGAAATTTCCCAGCAACGACCAGGTGATGTTTTTCCACAGTTTGTTCAC